>NZ_DJBA01000009.1:0-166900 GCF_002435615.1 Clostridium sp. UBA5988
TTTAGGACAAAGTCAAAAATCGTTGACATTCTTTTTAATAATTTTTAATTATTTTTAATTTAGCCTATTACATATTCCCTATATTTTTCATAATCTATATTGGAACACTCAATAGATAACTCAGTACCATCATTTCTATATTTTCTATCTATAATTCTTGCATTATCACTAAAATAAGATAACAAATTTCCTTTGTCATAAGGTATAAACATATTACAATTTATATAATTATTAAATACCTTAGTAGATATAGTTTCTACAAGTTTATCTATACCTAAATTTTTCTTTGCTGATATATAAACTCCATTTTTATCAGTTAAATAATCATCTACTAAGTCAATCTTATTATAAACATAAATCATAGGAACTGACTCTGCTCCTATCTCTTTTAATGTTTCATTTGTTACTTTAAGATGATGTTTATAATCTGGATTAGAAATATCTACAACATGGAGTAATAAGTCAGCTTCACAAACTTCCTCTAGGGTAGATCTAAAAGCCTTTATTAAATTGTGTGGTAAGTTACTTACAAACCCTACTGTATCTGACAATAAAAATTTTTTATTATCATCTAATTTTATGCTTCTTATAGACGTTTCTAAGGTTGCAAACAGCATATCTTTTTCAAAAACCTTTTTTTCTTCACTATCTTTAAATGTATCTATCATACTATTCATAATTGATGATTTCCCTGCATTAGTATATCCAACTAAGGCTATTTGGGGTACACTAGACTTTTTTCTTAAGTTACGCTGTGTTTCTCTTTGATGTTTTAACTCTTCAAGTTCCTTGTTTAAGGCAGCTATTTTTGCCTCAATCTTTCTGCGGTCAAGCTCTAACTTTTTCTCTCCAGTACCCTTATTTTTTGTTCCTACACCTCCACTTTGACGACCTAAATTTTCATTAGCCCCAATTAGTCTTGGCAATAAATACTGAAGTCTTGCTACCTCTACCTGAAGTTTTGCTTCTCTAGTTTTTGCTCTTTCAGCAAATATACTTAGTATTAGTGCAGTTCTATCAATAACTTCACATTCAATAGCCTTTTCTACATTTCTTAATTGCGATGACGATAGCTCATTATTAAAAATTACTATGTCTACTTCTTCACTATTTACTAATGATTTTAATTCATCAAGCTTTCCACTTCCAATATAATGTGCCTTATTGATTTGTTTTGAATTTTGTACAAGCTCTCCTATAGCTTCAATATCACAGGCCATACATAAATTCTTAAGTTCAACCATAGATTCTTCAAATCCATTTTCATTATTTATATTTATTCCTACTACTATTCCTTTTCTTTCCATTTCCATAATCTCCTTTAATCATACTATTTAAGCTACTATAGTATGGATTCATGATTATAGAATTTTAACTTTAAAGTTAACTTCTTTAAAGAAATCTCCATGATATATACGGAGTAAATTCTACTATCTAAATCATATGTTTAGATAGCCACATTTAAGGCAACTCATAAATCCACCTTTTAGCCTCTTAATCTAACACTAAAAATTCCACTCTTAATTCTCATCTTACACGCCTCCATAACCTTGAATTATTTAATAAAAAAATACCTTGGCATAGAAAATTATCCATTTCTCTGCTCAAGGTATTATAATTACTTAAATAAAATATTATAAATTACATAAATAAAGCCTTAAATAACCCTATTATTATAAGCAGTATGGATTTTATTAAATTTCTTTAAAACTATAAATAATTTTTTCATTTCATACCGCTCCTTTTCTTTGTAATCATTTACCAATAATATAGCATACATTACTTCAGTTGTAAACATTATAATAAATTATTAATAAATAAATTATTTTATTTATTAGGTCTACAAAATTTATATTTTATATTTCTTACCGATAATCATTTTAATGAATTATTAATTGCAAATCACTTTCATTTTATGTATAATACATGTTAAATAACCATAAACTTACCTAGAGGAGGTAATAAAATGTCAGTATATCAAATAACTTATTATATAGCTGAAACTCATAATCATGAATGTGACCATGATCACCAGCATGATGAGAATTGCAACCACGACCATCATCACCACCATAGTAATCTGCCTAGAAAAATTAAATCTTTAGGGGCTTGGGCAAACATTATGCCAACCACATTTCTTTTACATACTGAAATGAATTCTAAGGATATAAAGCTAGCTTTAGATGAAGTAAAAGAAGATAATGAAATATTTTTCATTTCTCAAATTACTTTGGATAATGATGGTTCTATGCATCCAGGTGCCCTAGCTTGGATTGAATCCCGACTTAAATAAAGAAATCTATACTAAATTAAGAGGTTCACTAGAATATCAATTTTAGTGAACCTCTTTTAATAGTTACATATTGGGCTTAATTATATATTTATTTTTTCAATTACATTTCCATGAACATTTTCATATCATCTTCTACGTTAGTTATTCCACCTATTCCAAAGTTTTCAACTAAAACATTAGCTACATTTGGAGATAGGAATGCTGGAAGCGTTGGTCCTAAGTGAATGTTTTTTACTCCTAAGTGTAGTAGAGATAATAAAACTATTACAGCCTTTTGCTCATACCATGCAATGTTAAATGCTATTGGTAATTCATTTATATCTTCTAACTCAAATACTTCTTTTAATTTTAAAGCAATTAATGCTAGTGAGTATGAATCATTACATTGACCTGCATCAAGTACTCTTGGAATTCCTCCAATATCACCTAAGTCTAACTTGTTATATTTATATTTTGCACAGCCTGCAGTTAAGATTACTGTATCTTGTGGTAATGCCTTTGCAAAGTCAGTGTAGTATTCTCTTTTCTTTTGTCTACCATCACAACCTGCCATCACAAAGAATTTCTTTATAGCTCCAGTTTTTACTGCTTCTACAATTTTATCAGCTAAGGCCAATACTTGATTGTGTGCAAAACCTCCAATGATTTCACCATGTTCAATTTCTATTGGAGCTTCACAAGTTTTTGCTAATTCTATCAATGCTGAAAAATCTTTATTTCCTTTTTCATCAGCTGCAATATGTGTACATCCTGTATATCCTGCAGCACCTGTAGTAAACACCCTTGCTTTGTAGCTATCTTTAGGTGGTACTATACAGTTTGTAGTCATAAGAATTGGTCCATTAAAGCTCTCAAATTCTTCTGTTTGCTTCCACCATGCATTTCCATAGTTTCCTATGAAGTGTGAGTACTTTTTAAATGCTGGATAGTAGTGAGCTGGTAACATCTCTGAGTGAGTGTATACATCTACTCCTGTACCCTCTGTTTGAATTAACAATTGCTCTAAGTCTTTTAAGTCGTGTCCAGACACAAGAATTCCAGGCTTATTACTTACTCCAATATTTACTTTTGTAATTTCTGGATGTCCATAGCTTTCAGTATTAGCTTTATCAAGTAATGCCATACCGTCTACTCCAACTTTACCAGTTTCTAATGTTAATGCTATATATTCATCTATTGTTATCTTATTATCTGCTGTTGCAGCTAAAGCTTTTTGCATAAATGCACATATGGCTTCATCATCATATCCTAATGCATTAGCATGTTTAACATATGCAGCTAATCCTTTTAATCCATAAGTTATCATTTCTCTTAAACTTCTAATATCTTCATTATCAGTAGATAGTACTCCTACTAAGCCAGCTTTACTATCCATTTCAGCTTCTGTTTTAGCTGTCCATAATGCAGCGTCACTTAAACCTTCTTTATTGCTTAATTTTGAAAGTAATTCTTCCTTAAGATTTAAAGTTTCTTTAACCATTTTATAGAATACTGCGTCATCAAAATTTGCATTTGTAATTGTAGTGAAAAGATTCATAGTCACAGCTCTATTTATTATATTAGAAACAGTTACTCCTTCTTCCCTAGCTCTTGTAGCTACTTCTGATAATCCTCTTGAACTGTATATTAATAAGTCTTGAAGTTTTGCAAGATCAGGAGTCTTACCACAAACTCCTCTTACAGTACATCCGCTGCAACCAGCTGCTTCTTGACATTGAAAACAAAACATCTTATTCTCCATATTTAACTCCCCTTTATTTCTTAATAATATTTTTTACTTTGCTGATTTAATAATTGAATTCATCTGAACTATGGTCTTATTGTACATAAAAAAAATACAGGAGTCCGTAACCTATGTTACGAATTCCTGTAATAATATATTTTTTTATATACTTCTATTTACATTAACCTGTTTTCCATATTTCTTAATACTTATCTTTTATATAATATTTAATTAAACATTTCTTCCTCTAAAGCTTCTATATCTAATATTTTTATATTGCTTCTATCAAAATCTATATATCCCATATCCCTTAGATTTATTAGCTCTCTTGACAATGATGGTCTTGGTATTCCTAAAGCTGCAGCAATACTTTCTTTACTTTCTTTTAATTTAATTACACTATTCTTCTGTAGTTTCATAGTTTCTAATATGTAATTTATAACTCTATGTTTTATATTCTTAAAGGATATATTTTTAATTTTAGAATTTAACATTAGTACTTTATTACTAAGAAGTTCTAAAAAATTCTCAAGAATTCTTTTTTCTCTTGAAAATAGTTCTAACATATCTACCTTATCAATGTATAATATACTGCATTGATTTAGTGCAATAACTGTTGCTGGATAATTTTCTTGCTTTGAAAATATTATGGCTTCTCCAAATACATCACCAAGGGTAAGTTTATTTAAAACTATATATTTACCACTTGGATATATCCTTTGAAGTTCAATGGTTCCTTCTAATATAAGTCCTATAGTACTGCATTTTTCTTCTTCATGGGCAATAATTTCCCCTTTATCATATTTATTAATATGATATTTTGTTTCCTCATAAATTTTTTTTAGATTCTCAGAATCAATTCCTTTAAAAAGGAAATTGTTTTGTAGTAAATTTAATATATCTTTCATTATTCATCCTCTTCTTTTATTGTATTAACTTATTTTATTCTCGTATATGATTACCTAATTTATTTGACCTTAATACTACTCTTCCTACCCATAGAATTACTCCAATAATCCAAGGTATTATAAAGTAATATAATCTAAATAAAAGCGTTATAGACAAAGCTGAGTTAGGCGAAAACCCCAGAGTCTTTAATCCTATTATAGCTACTAAATCAAAGGACCCTACACCTCCTGGTATAAAGCTTATAAGTGCAGCAATACATGCTAATATATTTACTCCTGTAACTGATACAAAGCTTGCATCACCTTTAAAATATTTAGCTATGGTAAAAAACATCATACTTCTCACTATCCACTCACAGGTAGATAGAAGGGTTAATCTTACCTTTAAATTTATGCTTCCTTCAAAGTATAAATTTAATTTTTCAAGTTTATTGCTTAACCAAGTGAACCTATCTAAAAAATAATATATAGGTAGAAAAGCACAAAATATTAATATTACTATCCAAAGCCACTTTTGGCTATGTAACAGTGGATATATTTTAAATACGTCTAATACACCTAAATAGCACATAACAGATAAGCCCACTATAGTTGTAGGTATTAGTATCATATTAAAATTTATCATGTCCTTAGTATCAATATTTTCATCTTTAAATAAAACAGTTCTAAGTGTAGCTCCTGTAAGCCCTCCAAACCCTATTATGTCATTAAAGCTATGAGCAATCCATGCAACTACAAATACCTTAAACTTATTTATATTGTATCTATAATGATCAGCTAGTACTACATCATAAAAGCATAAAAACGATATAGATATAATTGCAGATATTAAAAATATTACAAGATATGTATTAGGTATATTTCTTAATATATCTAGAACCTGATTTATATCTATCTCCTTAAATATACTCCTAGCTTCATAAATTACAAAAAGCATAATTATTATGGGAATTAAAATCTTTCCTCCACTTTTCACTTTGCTTTTTCCTTGATTACCACTCACATTATGTCCCCCTAATCCAATTTGAAAGCTAAATAAAATATATATATTTTATTTAGCTTATATTTTCAACATATTACCATTCTACTACTTATATGCATTAAAATCTATATTTTAGATTATACAGTAGTTCTATATTAAAACAAATAAAGCAAATCTACTTATTTATAAAGTAAATTTGCTTTCCCTTAGATATAATAATTTCAAAATATTAATCTTCTAATGTGTTATAAAGATATCCTTCTCCCTTTTCTATGGAATTTTCTATAGACTCCTTGTTCCTCTTTGTATTAGCTTCACTCTTTAATTCATTATCACTAACCTTGTTTCTTACTTCCCTTCCAAGATCTCTTTCTATAGTTCCTGGATTATTATTTAATAAAGAATGATGTTCATTTTTTAAAGTCATAATCTTACCTCCTAAAATGTAATTTATATTATTATCTTCATTAAGTAAGATTCATATACTTATTTATATAATGGAAAAACTTAATTATTATCTATTCTTTATAAGTTATTTTTAATATAAAAAATTAAAGGACTTAGCTATAATAGCTAAATCCTTCAATACAATATGGTAGCCTGTAGGGGGATCGAACCCCTGTTTCCACCGTGAGAGGGTGGCGTCTTGACCACTTGACCAACAAGCCTTATCAACAGTTTGATTACTTCTTTTCTCTACCTGTTAATAATATCATACAATTTAATTTAATTCCATATTATGAATTATTTTATTATACAATAGATTTCTTAATATCTATTCAGATTTATAATTGAATAACTTTTTTAAAATTTGTAGTTTTACACTAATGCAATTTCCTTATCTATATCACTATTAATATCTTTAGGATTGATATTAAGTTCCTTATGTTCTAGTTGTTCCTTTGCAATGGCAAGCATAAGTTTAATTCTATTTTCCTGATTTACTCTAGTAGCACCAGGGTCATAATCTATAGGTACTATATTGACATCATGATGAATGTTTTTTATTTTTCGTACCATTCCCTTACCTACTATATGATTTGGCAAACATCCAAAGGGTTGAGTGCATATAATATTTTTATATCCTAAATTATTCAACTCTAACATTTCTGCTGTAAGAAGCCATCCTTCACCCATATTATTACCATATCCAACTACACCCTTAGCTAACTTTTTAGTTTCTTTAAAGGATGAAGGTGGTATAAAATCTGAATTTTCCTTTACTGAAGCTATAAGTAAACTCTCAATTTTAAATAGGTAATTCATAAATTTTTGAACAATAAACTTAACTACCTTACTTCCACCATAAAGATTTATATTGTCTATTCTTTCATCTGTACAATAAAATACAAATCCAAGGATTCCTGGTATCATAACTTCACAATTCTGTGTAGCTAAAAATGCTTCTAAATCATTATTCCCTAAGCTTGCATATTTAATATATATCTCTCCCACTATACCCACCTTTACTTTAGGAGTTTTTTCAATTTTTATTTTTGCAAAGTCTTTTGTTATGTTATCCATATTGGTCTTAATTTTTTTTAGAGAATAAGCCTTATTATTTTTAAATTGCAAAGTCAACTCTTCAATCCATTTTTTTATTACTTTATCACTTTCACCTTTACTTATTTCATAAGGTCTCACTTGATTGCTTAAATGCATCAAAAGATCTCCATAAATAACTCCTGATAACATTTTATGAACCATAGGCAATGTTATTTTAAAGCCACTATCTTTTTCCATTCCAGCTAAATTAAAAGAAATAACAGGAACCTGTCCATATCCAGCCTTTTTTAATGCCTTTCTAAGTAAGTATATATAGTTTGATGCTCTGCATCCTCCTCCAGTTTGAGTGATAATTAAAGCTGTTTTATTAATATCATACTTTCCACTGTTTAAAGCATCTATCATTTGACCTATAACTAGTAAAGCTGGATAGCAAGTATCATTATGAACATATTTTAGTCCTGTTTGTACTACTGACTCACCTTTATTAGTTAATAGTTCTATGTGATATTTACTATTCAGGAATACATTTTTTAAAATTTCAAAATGTATGGGTGCCATCATAGGCATTAATATAGTATAATCTTTACTCATTTCTTTAGTAAAGGTTACTTTATTTTCCTTATCCATTACTTATTCACCCTCCCCTTGATGGATTGCTGCAAATAAACTACGAAGTCTTATTTGTATCGCTCCTAAATTAGTAATTTCATCTATCTTAATTTGGGTGTATATCTTATTTGACTCTTCTAAAATTTCTCTTACCTCATCGGTAGTTATTGCATCCACACCACAACCAAAGGAAACTAACTGAACTAAATTCATGTTAGGCTTGTCTGCTATATACTTAGCTGCCTTATATAATCTAGCGTGATATGTCCATTGATTTAACACTTGAAGGTCTACCTTATCTACCTTATGAGAAATCACATCTTCAGATATAACTGCAGCTCCATAGCTATTAATATACTTATCAATTCCATGATTAATTTCACTATCTATATGATAAGGTCTACCAGCAAGGACAATTATATCTTTACCCTCTTTTTCTGCTTTCTCAATAATTTCTTCACCCTTTATCCTTATTTTTTTTAAATATCTATCATATTCTTTGTAAGCAAGAGTAGTTGCTTCCTTAACTTCTTTTAAAGATATGTCCTTAAAATATTTTACCAATATTTTATGCATCTTTTTGGGGAAATCCTTAGGTCTATGAATTCCTATATAATCATAAATATAAGTTACCTTTGAAACATCTGGCATATTTCCTTGAATTACTTCAGAGTAATATGCAACTACCGGGCAGTTATAACAGTTATCAGCTGAACTATCTTGTATATTATAGGTCATGCATGGATAAAAAATTGTATCTACTCCACCATCTATTAATGACTGTACATGTCCGTGAATTAATTTTGCTGGAAAGCATACTGTATCTGATGGTATAGTTGTTTGTCCCTTCAGATAAATTTCTCTTGAAGATGGCTCAGACTTTTCTACCTCAAACTGTAAGGCTGTAAAAAATTTGTACCAAAATGGATATAATTCATACATGTTTAATCCCATAGGAATTCCAATCTTTCCTCTTTTACCTGAAATTTTAGGATAACTATCTAGCAAACTCCTCTTATACTCATATATGTTGGACACTTCTCCATGATTTTTGTTACTTATAGGTCTATCACATCGATTTCCACCAATATACTTTCTGCTTTCTCCAAAAGTATTTATAGTTAATCTACAATGATTATTACAAAGCCCACAGTTAGTCATTTTTACTTCATGATTAAAATTCTCTAATTCATTCTTACTAAGAATAGTACTTTTATCATTATTTTTTTCCTGAGCATACAAAGCTGCTCCATAAGCACCCATAAGCCCAGAAATTGTAGGTCTAAGGACTTGTACATTTAATTCTTGTTCAAAGGCACGAAGTACAGCATCATTTAGGAAAGTTCCTCCTTGAACTACAATGTTTTTTCCTAGTGACTCTGAATTACTGGCACGAATTACTTTATAGAGTGCATTTTTAACTACACTAACAGATAATCCTGCTGATATATCTTCTATGGTAGCTCCATCCTTCTGCACCTGCTTTACAGAAGAATTCATAAATACAGTGCATCTAGAACCTAAATCTACCGGATTTTTAGAGAATAATCCTAAGTTAGCAAACTCTTCCACTGAATATCCTAATGCATTAGCAAAGGTCTGCAAGAAAGACCCACAACCAGATGAACAAGCTTCATTTAAAAATATATTATCTATAGCTCCATTATGTATTTTAAAACATTTTATATCTTGTCCTCCTATATCAATAATAAAGTCAACATTACTCATAAAATGTTTCGCTGCTGTAAAATGAGCTACCGTTTCTACCATACCATAATCTACCTTAAAGGCATTTTTTATTAATTGTTCACCATATCCTGTTGCTGCAACTGCTGAAATTTTAACTTTTGGATATGTATTATATAAATTTTCTAAGTATTCCTTAACTACCTCTACAGCATTTCCACTATTAGGTCTATAAATTGAAGATACAATTTCTTTATCATCATTAATAGCAACAATTTTTATAGTTGTAGAACCAGAATCTATTCCTATAGTTATTGGTGATGAAGTTTCAATTTCATCCTTGATAAGCACCTTACTTTTTTCATGTCTAAGCTTAAACTCATCATACTCTTCTTTTGTTCTAAATAGTGGTGGTGCCATAGAATACGTTTCATCTTCTCGATAATTATTTAAAGTAATAATCAAGTTATCTATATCTATCTTTTCACTAGCATAATAGGCTGCCCCCAAAGCTACATAATATAGTGAGTTATCTGGGCACTTTCCTGTTAAATTTAAAGTTTTGTCGAAGGCTTTTCTCAATTCTGAGTTAAAGCTTAGTGGTCCTCCAAGGTATAATATATTACCTTTTATAACCCTACCTTGAGCTAATCCTGCAATAGTTTGATTTACAACAGCAAAGAAAATACTTGCTGATAAATCACTTTTTACGACTCCTTGATTTAAAAGAGGTTGAATATCTGACTTAGCAAAAACTCCACATCTAGAAGCAATAGTATAAATCTTTTTATAATTCTTAGCAGCCTCATTCATTTCTTCTAAGGACATATTTAACAAAGTAGCCATTTGGTCAATAAATGCTCCTGTTCCACCTGCACATGAACCATTCATCCTTACTTCCATACCATCCTTTAAAAATAGTATTTTAGCATCTTCTCCCCCTAATTCAATGATAACATCCACATCATCTTCTAAAGTAGTTGCAGCAATCCTTGTTGCATAAACCTCTTGAACAAAGGGTACCTTCCATTTTTCCGCCATGCCCATAGCAGCAGATCCAGAAATGCTTAGTTCCATGGACTTTTCTCTTGGATACTTGTCTCTAATTTTCTTTAGCAGTTCTGAAGTCTTTTCTTTTATTTTACAATAATGACGTTCATATGATTGATAAATAACTTCTCCAAAGTTATTTAAAACAACAGATTTAATTGTGGTTGAGCCCACATCAATTCCTATTTTCATAGTAAATCCTCCTAAATAAATGCCATACTATATAGCTTTTACCCTCTTAAAAATAACAATTAAAGATTTAGTTTTATAAATCTTCTACATATTATCTAAACACCATATTATACCATATTATTTACTAAATAACATATATTTAACTATTATTTAACATACTGTAAACAACTATTTCTCGATCTTTAGAAATTATAGTTTTTCAATTTAATAAATATTACTTTATTATTAAATATTTATAAATATATAACCATATACTTTAATTTATATTACTTATATTAATTATTTTCAAGTTACTGTTAATGTGCTTTAAGCCTCTATTTCATCATATTTATAATAAAAAGCAAGATATAGAATAACTTCCTTTCTATATCTTGCTTAAGCTCTATTCATCCATTTTTATCCAAAATCTTTCTATTTCTCTTATATCATTAGTTCTATTTTTAATAGGCAGGGAATCAAACACTATATTTTTATACGAGCTATTAGACATTTCACCAATTCTAGAATCTAAGATTACCACTATACCCTTATCATCATGCTTCCTTATTAACCTTCCCACCCCTTGCCTAAGTTTTACTATCATTAATGGTACACTTACCTCCATTAAAAAATCTTCTGATAAAGTCCTTTTATATTCTATAATTGGATCTGGTACCGGAAATGGTAGCTTAAATATAATTAAATTCGATAATGATTTTCCAGGTACATCTATTCCTTCCCAAAATGTTCCTGTAGCTAATAATACGGAATTCTTATCCTTTTTAAATTCTTCAAGTATATCATCCTGAGAGGACATATGTTGCTGTTTTAAAAGCCTATACTCTAAATTTTTATGTTTTAATATCTCATAAACTTCCTTTAAATCATTTTTAGATGTAAATAAAATTAAGGCTTTTCCCTTTGTAATATTCAGAAGCTTTACTATTTTTTCTGCCCCCAATTTTATAAACCTTTCTCTCGCCTCTACTGGATGAGGCATATTTTCTGTATAATATATCATGGCATTGTAATTGTACGGAAAAGGTGATGGCTTTGGTGTTGATAAAAATCCTGTACTAGTTGGAAATCCTGTACTTTTAATAAAATACTCATATCTCTCTTCTTCACTCCCTTGACTCTTATCCGCAATAGTTGCTGAAGTTAATATGGTAGTTTTTAACTTATCAAAATATAAAGAATTTATCTCCTTGCTTATATTTTTAGGACATGCAAATATATGAATATCATTAAAATTTTCTAACCAAAATAAATCCCTGCTCTTTATAGATATCAAACTTTTTATAAAATCTTGAAGATTCTCTAGTTCTTCGAATACTTCTTCACATAAATTATCATCACTATAAAATTGTACTTTATAATTTATTAAATCAATTTTACTATTTAAAAGTAAAAGCTCTTCTCGTATTTCATCTATATTAATAAAAAACTTTTCCATTTCTTCACCCTTGGGTGATGAGTTAATTTGTTTTTTTACTTGATTATTTAGTTTATTAAAAATAACATTCAAAATATGAGTTATATTATTAAAATTTTCATAACTCTCTCTTCTTATGGCTGATATTTTTATGGTTTCAATTACATCTCCTAAAATAGATTTTATTTTATATTTGTTATAGCTTTCTATTAAAGATGCTCTAACTTTTTCCTCCAAATTATGAGCTTCATCTATAACAATTAAATCTATTTTCTCATTTAAAAGCCCCTTTTGACCTTTCTTTAACTTTTGAAAATGTACAGTTAATAAATCTTGATTACATAAAATTATGCCATCAGTATTTAACATATCTCTTCTTAGAGACATAAAACTGCAATTATTATAATGTTCACACCTATTATGATCTGTTGCCTTTACATTCACATTGTCCCATATATTATTATCTACATCTAATTTTATATTTTTTCTATCTACTACCCCATTATTTATGTAATTACATAGTATTTCTAGATTATCATTAAAATCTTTCCTATTAATCTCTTTAAAATATTTATCGGCTCTACTTTTACATGCAAAATGAGTCATGCCTTTAGCTAAAACTATTTCTGGTTTATGATTAATATAAGAACAAATTTTTTTTACATCCTTAATTAGTTGCTCTTGCAGAGCTATAGTTGACGTAGCTATTAATACAGGTTTATTAAAAAGTTTATTATAATAAAGTAAGGGAACTATATATGCATAAGATTTTCCTATTCCTACTCCTGCTTCCACTATAGTATGTTGTCTGTCAGCTATAGCGTTACATATATCTAACGCCATATCTTCTTGTCCTTCTCTCTGTTCAAAACCTAGTTTAGGAATTTTGTTCATAAAAAAATTCCATACTAGCTGCTGTAACTCATCTTCTTTTGAAAGATTTTTATCTACCTTCTTACTATCTTCTGAAAACCAAAACATCTATATCCCTCCTTATTAAGACTTTTTGTAACATAGCTTTATTTTCACATTTTTCTCCTTAAAATACAACCGTAGATTTCCATATTTAATTTCTTAAACATAGAAAAAGATGTGACTAAATAGATAAATCCATCTAATCACATCTTAATGCCAACTCTCATCTGTATATTTATTTATCAAGTAAATCTAAGTACTCTTCCTTACTTCTTTTCATATATTTATTATTCATAACATATATCCTCCAAAATAAAAAAGATAAGCTTACATTATTTTAATCAATAAAGCTCATCTTTTTTTATAAATCTATAATAAGATTTTTTAATTATTTTTATCTAATATATCTTTTATAATTGCTATTCTATCTTCCTCTAGAATATTTGCAATCTTTATTTCAACATCTCCATTTTTAAAGAATCTTTCTACATTAGAATCTACAATTTTAATAACCTTATCTGATAATTTTTCATAGGTCATTAAATCATCTCTGTATAAATCTACAATATCTCTTAAACAAGCACCTAATTCCTTAGGATTTTTATAAATTGTTCTCATGCTATAATCCTCCATAGTTTTACAATAATAAATATAATGTTAATATATTAGCAATAATTTATTTGTCAGCTACTATATTTACAATATACATATTATACCCTACATTATTTTTAATTACCAAGGTTATTTTACATAAAAATATGGATTATATCATTAAAATATAATCCATATTAAAAATGTTAAATTTTCTTGACTTATCTAGATGAGGTAAATATATTTTAGCCTAAGAATATTATGGTTTATACAAATATTTTTATACATATTTTTCTGATACCTGTCTTACATAGTCCTCTATTAATTTTACAACTTCATCTCTAGCGAATATAATGCCTATAAGCTGTTCTTCAACTTTTCCTAAATTTATATTCTCTAAAGTGTCTGAAAATATTTTAGCCTTTACTATTTTTCCTGACTCCACTGATAAATTTATGTCTATATTACCTATAACAGTTTTTTCTTCGAGAACTACATCATATTGTGGACTCTCACCATAATTCCACAACCTACTAGAGTATTTATCATATAATTTAGGTACATAACTACTCATATTATAAATATATGGGTTTTGTAAATCTCCATAAATATTATTAAAGGAACTTACCAATGACTGAATTAAATTGTCTACATTTAATTCACTACAAACCTCTATTAAATTTATAACCCTACTTTTTACTGATTCTATGCCTTTAGATTTTAATTTTAACTTAGATGGAGTAAGAACCTTTTCAAGTTTAGTAATATCTACATCAATCATAAGAGTACCATGATGAAAATAATTACCATCTTCACAATAAAATGCATGCCCTGAAAACTTTCTATTATTCAAAAGTAAATCATTTCTTCCTGAAAATTCAACCTTAAAACCATAGGACTCTACAGCACCTTTTATAACCTTAAGTTGTTTATCTAAATTACTCTCAACTTCCTTTGTTATAAAAGTAAAGTTTAAATTTCCTAAATCATGAAAAACTGCGCCACCTCCAGAAATTCTTCGAGCTAATGTAATATGGTTTTCTTTCATATAATCTAAATCGCATTCTTTATAAGGATTTTGATTTCTTCCAATAACTACAGTATTTTCGTTTTGCCAAAGATATAATATGGTTTCTTCGGACTTTATATTTCTTAACAATTCTTCTTCTAGGGCTAAATTATAATAGGGATTAACTTCCTTTGAAATAATTACTTTATTCATTATAATGTATTGCTCCTATAGATAATCCTAATACTGCTTCATGTATACCTTCACCTGTAGTTGGATGTGCAAATACAGTTTCTGCTATGCTCTCTTCTGAAATATTCTGCTGAATAATAAGAGTTATAGTGCTTATTAGTGATGAAGCATCTGGACCTATTATTGACCCTCCAACCATCTTACCTGAATCTAAATCTTTTATTATTTTAATAAATCCATACTCTTGACCCATAGTTAAGGCTTTTCCGTTAGCTGCAAAAGGGAACTTACTTATTTTTATATTCATATTTTTATCAATACATTGTTTTTCAGTAAGACCAACTGAAGCAATTTCTGGAGCTGTAAATATTACATTAGGAATACATTCATACTTCATCTCTTTATTTTCTCCTAATATATTATCTACTGCTACAATTCCTTGATGTGAAGCTACATGGGCTAATTGGATCTTGCTATTAACATCACCAATAGCATATATTCCTTCCACATTTGTCTTTAAATTATCCTCAACCTTTATACCTCTATTCCTGTCATTTAGTTCTATATCAGTATTTTCAAGATTTAGTCCTTCCATATTAGGCTCTCTTCCAATTGCTACTAACACCTTTTCTGAAACTAAAAGCTTCTCATTACCTTCATTTTCAAATATAACTATACCTTCACCTGATTCAGATTTTTCAATTCTAGTAACCTTTGAACTTGTATATATACCTATGCCCTTTGATTTTGCTATATCAAGTATTTCCTCAGAGACATCTAAATCCACCATGTTAAGAATTCTATTTTCGTATTCAACCACGTTTACTTTAACACCAAAATTTGAATACAAGAATGCAAATTCCATACCAATAACTCCACCACCAATTATAGTAATTGATTTTGGTAATTCTGTGTTACTAAGAGCTTCTGTACTATTTAATACAAAAGGTAGCTCTATGCCTGGGATACTTATTTTTGATATTTTAGAACCAGTAGCAATAATGATATTTTTAGCTTCAATAGTATACTCATCTTTACCTTTTTTCACTAATATTTTATGATTATCTATAAAGGATGCTTCACCCTTTATAAGTCTTATATTATTTTTATTTAATAAATAGTCGATGCCACCAACTAAATTATTTCTAATTTTATCTTTTCTAGCTATGACCTTTTTCATGTCTAGCTTTATATCTTTTATTTCAAATCCAAATTCTTCTCCATTTAATGCTTCATTGTATGCTTCAGCAGATTTAACTAGAGATTTTGTAGGAATACATCCTACATTAAGACAAGTCCCTCCTAAATTATCCTTTTCAACTATTATAGTTTCCAAACCTTTTTTAGCTCCATATATAGCAGAAACGTATCCTCCTGGTCCTGCACCTATTACTAAAAGGTCTATATTTAAATTTTCTTTTTTACCCTTTATTAAGCTACCAAAGTAATCAACTTTTTTAGTTTCTTCTACTAAAGCTTCTCCACTTACTATAAGTAATGTATCTCCAACCTTTACCTCTTGTCCCTCTGTAACCTTTATCTCTTCAATTTTATAGCTTCCTTTAGCTTTTACAGGTGAATTTCCCTTATTTGTTTCTATCTGAAACAATACATCATTTAACTTAACATTATCCCCAACTTGTATATTAATTTTACCTACTTTAGCAGACTTGCTTTTTCCTGATAGACTTTCCAACTTAATATCCATTTCAACCTCTCCTTTAATACCAAATATATATTAGTTTAAGATTCTGGATTTAAGACCCTGAGCATAATACTCAAGGTCTTAAATTTAAAATCTTATTTAGTTAAAATCTTTTTCAAATTCATCAACGGCATCTTTTAATAAAGTTACAGAATATGCCATACTAGGACCTCCACCAAAGGCAACAGATACCATAGCAGCTTCCATTATTTCAGCTCTAGTTGCTCCTGCTTCTAAAGCTTTGTAAACGTGGAAAACTATACAATATTCACATCTGTTATAAGCAGCAATTCCAACACTAATTAATTCCTTTGTTTTAGTATCTAATGCACCATCTTCATAAGTCTTACCTAACAGCCCCATGAAAGCGTTAACATTATCTCCATTAGTTTCGCCTAATTCACCAAGTCCGTTCATAAAGTCATTTAACATTTCTCTTACATCTTTTTTCATATCTATACCCCCATATGATTTAATAGTTGCTAGTGCAATAGTTAGCACTACAAGTATTTATGATATAAAAATACCACCATGGGGTGGTATTGTCAATAGCTAACATATATTATCTGTCATCCTTTGCAAAACTTCTTTAAAAATCTCTAAATTTTCTTTCGATATTCCCTTTAATACATCATCTTGGAACGCTTGTCCTCTAGGCATAAGTTCTTCTTTTAAAAACTTACCTTTATCAGTTAATATTATCTTTGTTATTCTTCTATCTTCTAAATCCTTTCTTCTCTCCACTAACTCTTCCTTTTCCATTCTATCTATAAGTCTTACCATTGAAGACTCTTTAATATCCATATAATCCGAAAGTTCTTTTTGAGAAATTTCTCCTGCTTTACCTATATAAAATAAAGCTATCCATTGTACTCTAGTTGTACCATTCTCTTGTAATCTTCTATTAAATTCATCAGCTAATTTCTTTGCACTTTTATTTGTTATAAATGCAATGCAATCATCTAAATCAAACATATATAATTTACATTCCCTTCTATACTTATTTAAAATAGCTAAATCATTGAAACTTATTATCTATTTAATTAATTATCTTACTAAATATATAAATAGTGGAATAGTTATTACGGATAAAAGTGTAGTTATAAATACACACTGTGAGCCATACTTACCATCTCCACCAGCAGATAATGCAATTACAGGTCCTACCACCGCTCCTGGCATAGCCATAAGTAAAGTGCATATAGCTACCAACATTGAATCTATATTAAACATATTCATAGTAAAATATGTTGCTATAGGAACTAAAATTAGTCTAACTATAGATAAATAGTATAAACTAAAATCTCCTATCATTTCTTTTATGTTAGAACCACAAAGCATAGAGCCAATGATTATCATAGATATTGGAGTCGTCATATTTCCTACACTTTTTACAGTTGAGTTAATGGCAAAGGGTAGTTTAATTTGACCTACAAATATTATAATTCCTATAATTACAGCCCATATGGATGGATTCTTTAAAATGCTTTTACTAGCTTCCTTCATAGATATTTTCCCTGTAAACAAAGATACCCCTATGGTCCACACTAAAGCAGTGAATACCATAGTAAAAATTGAAGCATAAAACACTCCTATTTCTCCAAATATGCTGTTTAATACTGGATAGCCCATAAATCCACAGTTAGAAAAAGATGTTGTAAATATAAGTAGTGGTTTTTTTCTATCACTAGCCTTAATATAAATATATCTTGATAAAATAAGTAACACCAAATGTATAACTATGGAATAGAAGAATATCTTTATAGCATTTCCCATAATAGCTTTATCAAATTCTAAGCAAAAACTATTTATTATCATTAATGGTAAAGTTATATTGATTAATATTGCACTTAATCCCTTCTCTACTCTATCATCTATAAAGCCTTTCTTTCTAGCATATATTCCTATAACCATCATAATGGATAGAACTAAAACTTGATTTACTGCATCCATTAAATTATCCCCCATACATAAAAAAATTTAATTCCATATTAATTATACTCTATTTTCTTTGGTTTTTAATTATTATTTTATTTTTTATTTTGAACTTAGATTAAATATATCCTTATTGCTTTTTATTTTTATATAATATAAATTAAATATATAAATACTTTAGGAGGTCTTATGTTTAATAATTTTATTTTATATTTAGTAGTAATAAACCTAATTGGATTTTTTATAATGTTAATAGATAAAAGGAAGGCTATAAAAAGACAATGGAGAGTTAGTGAAAAAGCTCTTATCTGTATATCTATAATAGGAGGTTCCATTGGTATGTTAGCTGGTATGAGCACTTTTAGACATAAAACTAAGCATAAAAAATTCACTATTGGTATTCCTCTTATCCTTGTTATACAAATAGCTATATTAACTTATTTTAGCAGTTTATAATTATAGAAACGGCTTCTTAATCCTTGAGCTTTCAGTGTGTTTTCTCTGGTATTATATGGTAAAACCCTAAAACCCGCATGAATAGAACAAATAGTTAACTAGTTATATAGTTTAATAGCTTCATAGTTAACTATTTTTATAGTTCCATATAAAAATAGCTTCCTATACAAATATTTATATAGGAAGCCATTAATTCAATTTAAAATATAATTCTATAGTTTATAGCAAGCTTCTACTTCACCTGCATATAACACATGATAGTCTTCTGCTGGATAGCTTGAACTCTTTATTTCATCAGATAAAAATTCTGGATTCATTTCTTGTTTATAAACTATTTTACATTCATAAGTCAATACATTAGATTTTTCTATTATTGGAGTATCTACAGTTTTAGCTGGAATTAGTTTCAAATCACATTCCTTAAATTTATCATAATCTCTTCCTGATTTAGTACCGCAGAATTTAATTTCCTCCTTTAAGGTATCATCAAGAGGAATTGTCACAGTAAAGTTATCAGCTTTTTCTATAATAGAAAAGGTATGTCTATGCTTTCTTACTAGTACTGTAAATATAGGTTTTCCCCATTGGAAGCCAACATTTCCCCAACCTATTGTCATAGTATTAACTTCATCTCCAGCCTTTACAGTTAAAAAGGCACCTTTTTCATGCAGATTCCTTATTGCTATATTTAAGTCTTCAGTAAATAATTTAAAATCAACCATTTAAATCTCTCCCTAAAATTATTTTTTTATTTACATTATACACTTATTTATATAGGAGGAGGTCATTGAAGATAATAATGCTCCATAATCTACATCAAAGGAAATTATATCACCAACTTTGTAGTCAGCTTCACTTTCCGTTACATCTAGTAAAAGATGATCACTACTGCCACCTAATATTCTTATTTTTTCATCTCTAGGAGTTATTCCATCAATTTTTACGTCTTGTCTTCCCATTGAAATTATAGCTCTTTTTATTGTTCCTCTATCCTGAAAGGTGGGAACCTCTCCAAAGGCATCCATGCCAATATTTCCTATTGGTACTGATGGCTTATCCTTAATTTCTATAATTTCACCTTTTAAGGTAAACACATCTTTAAACATTCCTGGAATATCTCTTCCATAAGCAGTTTCTCTTCCTAAAACCACTGATTCCCCAAGTCTTAAATTATTAATTCCTTCTGGAATAGTTTTATTCATTACCATATACAAACTACTAGAATTTCCTCCTGATACTATAGGTATCTTAATATTTAATTCTTCTTCTATAGTGTTTTTTATTTTTAGCAACCTTCCTAAATTTACTTCATCAGGTATTACTCCTCCATAGCAAGTTAAATTTGTTCCTATCCCCATAAGCTTTATATTCGGCAATTTAATAATTTCCCTGGACATTTCTAGTGCATCTTTCTCTAAAACACCTTCCCTTAAATCTCCCAAATCCACCATTAAAATTATTTTATGAGTTTTCTTAGCTCTTATAGCTTCCTTTGATAATGCCTTAATTGTATCTATCTCTGAATTAAGGGAAATATCACTATACATGATTACTTCTCTTACTTCACTAAGAGCTGGAATTCTAAGAAGTAGCTTTTCACAATTTAAATTTGCTATCTTTTTTAAATTAGCCACTCTTGAATCTCCTATGGTTTTTACCCCTGCATCTAAAACACCTTTAACTATATCAGGATGTGAGCAAAATACTTTAGTTACTACAGCTACATCTATCATCTTTCCATTACACATGTTTAATAAAAATTTAGTATTGTAAGTCAATTTTTTTAAATCAATATCAATCCTAGGATATCTATCCTTTTCTTCTTCTTTCCATAACTCTTGTTCAAGGGCAGTATTATAAGTTAAATTTTCTTGATTTAATTCTACTTCTGAATAACATTTTTCCATTCTCTAACTCTCCTCCTTTACAGAAACTAAAAATCTAATTTGTCATTATAAATTTAAACTAGCTTTAAGCAATTCTATTGCAGCTTCTTTATTTTCTCTACTTAAAACCCCAGCACAGGCCATGATATACATATTATCTAGGAGTACCTTTGCATCTTTTGTGGGACGCATGGTAATGTCTCCCTTAACATCCTTTATACTCTCTAGCATTTCCTTGCCTTTACCTAACCTAGTTAGAGCCCCACCTGTACCTATGATATACTTAACCATTGATAAATCCTTTCCATAGGCACTAAACTTTCTTCCTGAATTATATACTCTTTTAATTTGCCCTACATGTCTATCTATGGCAGTGTTTACGGCCTTTTGAGCAAGGACCCTACTCCAATATTTCTCTTCTTCTGTAGTTGGAATGGGCTTAATGAAACTACTTATACTTTCCTTAGTTCTTCCTTCTAATTCGTATGGTTGTAAAAGTTCTAATACATTTTCTCTATTTACATATACCCCTAAATCACCTTCTACGGTACGCTTTGCTTTTGGTTCTGGAGTCACTAATATATCTAAAATTTCCACACTACCTTCTGTTACGGAATGAACATCTGTAGTAGCTCCTCCAACATCCACCACTATTACATCACCGATTATTTCATAGAGTAACTTTGTGGCTTCCATTACAGCTCCAGGAGTTGGCATTATAGCTCCATCCACCATTTCCTTAATTTTATCCATGCCACCTGCTTTAACAATATTTACTTCAAAAGCATCTTGAATTATTCCTCTAGCAGGCTCCACATTTAATTCATCTACCCTAGGATATACATTATCTATTACATAAAGCTCTCTACCTTCAAATATCTCTTTTATTTCCTCTTGGTTAGCTATATTACCACAATAAACCACGGGAATATTCAGCTCAGCATCTCTTATAATCTCAGCATTGTCTAAGGCAGTTTCTCTCTCTCCATAGTCTGTACCACCTGCAATCATTATAAGATTAGGATTTATTTCTTTTATTTTCTTAATATCCGTTCTTCTAAGCCTACCTGCTGTTACCATTTTTATAATTCCGCCTGCCCCCAGGGCTGCTTCCTTTGCAGCTTTAACTGTCATATCTTGTACTAATCCATGAACAGTTATTTTTAATCCTCCTGCGGCGCTACTAGTACCTATCATTCTGTCATATTCAATGGATTCTCCTAGCTGTTCCTCCATTTCATTAATTGCATTTCTAAGTCCAATAGTTACATCACCTTGTAAAACAGAAGTAAAGGCCTTACCTTGTCCTACAACCTCAACTCCTTTTTTAAAATTAAAGGCTGTTACTACTGTGGTTGTACTTCCGATTTCCGCTATTAAATATTCAACTCTCATAGCTTCCCTCCTAGTTTAATGGGGATACCTCAAAATTTTACTAAGCATTAATCTATCCTTAAGGTAAACTTAGTTTAATTATTTGAGACACCCCCAGTACTCTATATAAATATCATATATTTTTTATTATTTAATCTAGTTTATCAAATAATAAATCTTCAAATTATTATTGTTCTTTTTTCATTAAGGTTTCAATGATAAAGGAGGCAACATTATTTCCATGAGTTCCTCTACCAAAACCTGCATCCATACCATGAGCTACAGCAATCTCATTAGTTACTTGAGTTCCTCCACAAGCTATAATGAATTTATCTCTTACACCTTTTTCTATGCATAGATCATGAATCTTTTGCATGTTCTTTGTGTGTACATCATTGTGAGTGATAATAGTACTCATTATTATAGCTTGAGCCTTTGTTTCAATAGCTGCATCTATTAATTTTTCTACTGGACAAGAAGTTCCAAGATATACTACATCTATACCATATCTTTCAATACCGCCATGCTTAATATCTATAATTTCTCTAAGACCAACAGAGTGTTCATCTTCTCCAACAGTAGCAGCTACCACTCTAATAGGATTATTCTTAACGTAATCTCTCATTACATCATCTGGTAAAAGCTCTTGCTTTTCTGGAATCTTAAGTTCATCTTTTTTAATTGCAAAGCTTACTCTACCTTTGATTTCTACTAAGGTACCTTCTGCATCTTGCATAACCTGTTTATGAATAACTTCTACATCAGTTAAATTCATTCTTCTTCCTATTTCAAGGGCTGCAGCCTCTGCTATATTTTCCTCCTCAGTAAGGAATAATGTTGTAGATACGTAGCCATCATTCTTCCACTCTACTTCTGGAATTATAGTTCCTTCCTCTTTACTATTTTTAGCCATTCTTACATTAACATTATCTTCTTCATCAAGTTCATCTATATAAACTATTTTGCTATGATTACATAATGTACATTCATCTATTGCATCACATGGTTTGTTATATTCTTCTGGAACATTATTATATCCAAAGTGAGCACATACTGGAGCAAAGTATTCTTTATCTCTTGGAACTACTGTATCAACAGCAATACCTCCATCTATCTTTCTTACAATACCATCACTATTTCTTTCTGGATATTCTCCTGAATCTACAAAGAATCCATCTTCTACAGCTTTGAAGTATCCACCATTTTCAATCATTTCCTCTAGGAATAATACTGCTCTTTCCTTAAGTTCTCTAACCTTCTCTGGAAGATATCCATCCTTTTTAAGCTCTATCATATCCATTAAGCCATCCATACCAATTAAAGCTTGCTTAGCTGTATTTACAGCATGGATATTATTATAATGCCAAGGTACATTTCTTCCTTCATCAGGAGTGATAGTACTTTGAATATCTGCTGAAGTAAGTTCAGATATTAACAAGTTTAGTGAATGAGTTACTGTAGCTTCTCTAGTACAAGATGCCATGTATTTTGTGTTCATCTGTGCTCTCATTTTATAGTTTTCAAATAAGTCTCTAAGTGCTACAGCATAAGGTAAATCATATCTTAAACATGGAGCTGGTGGTGCTGTTGGTGGTACTGTAGATAGTGATATATTGCTTTGTTTCATACCAACCTTCTCAGAGAATTTTGAATTTATAGCATGTTGAACCATAAGTTCAGGCATTACCTTATAACCCTTCATTGCAGTTGCGTTTGCATTATGTGCTCCATCTATTTGTAAAATATCAGCCCATGCCATTATATGTTTTGCTACTGCTGCATCAACGAAGGATCTAACCATATTTATGTTTCTGTAAAGTACATTATATTGAGGATCCTGGTGAGCTCCATTTATTCCTTCCTCTGCAAACATTACAGCAATATCTGGACCTGCAACCCCTGATACATAGGAGTGGAAATTTATTGGTCTTCCTACTTCTTCCTCAATCATATCAAGAGCTTTTCTTGTAGCTCTAACTTCTTTTCTAGTTATTGGAACTCCTCCAGTTCCTTCTGGACTTCCTTCAATTAAGCTATCATAGTGACTTTGTCCTGATGTTCTTATAACCATTATATGGTCTGCACCATGCCAAGCTGCCATTCTCATTCTTCTAATATCATCTTCAAATCTTCCTGAAGCTATTTCTGAAGTTATTACAGCTTTTGGTTGAGGGTCTATATTAGCAAAGCTAGTTGCTGATGGAAGTGCTTTACTATTTTTTAGGGGTTTTGATATCTCCTTATATTCAAACTCTCCCATTGGCTCTTTATATTCTTCTCTCCAATGCCAACCTCTTCTTTTAGGTTCATACTTATCTAAGTCCTTAAGTATTTCTGCTACATCTATTTTCTTATTTATATCTAGCATTATTTATTCCCCCCAAACAAATTAGTTACTTCATTCCAGCCTTTTCCTTCTCCAAGTTCTCTACCAGCTTCTAAATATGGCACACTCTTTAATTTGGCATATTTTAAAACTACGTTTCCCATACCTTTTCCAAGAAGTCCTGCTTTTAAGCCTTCTTGGACTATAGCTTGAGATTCTATGCTTGAGAAGCCCATTCTAAGAAGTACTGACCTTTCTATAGAGGATGAGGTATTTCCATATGCTAAATCCACCATTGGATTTACTATTTCTTCTGTCAATTTCCAAAACCTTTCATATAATTCTTTATCACTTAAACTTTCTAAATGTTTTCTTCTTATTTCAAAATCGTCTTCTCTTTTCACTACTTCTCTCCCCCTAATGGTTTTTTTATCTTTTCACACATTATTTATCTTTACCCTATTTACTTATTAACCCTATTTCACATTAATCCCAAATTCTTCAAGAATATCTATTACTGTTTCTTTTCTAAGTTTTGTTTCCTCACATAAGAAATCTAAATCTACCTGTCCAATTTCTTTTTCTTTTAAAAGCTTTACTGTGTTTTTAATTAATGATTTTCTATAATCGTCTAGCTCTTTATTATCTATTTGCAAGTAAGATGGATCCTCTGGAAGTATAATATTTTCTCCTGGAACTTCATCCATTGGATTACCTCTAAGCACTTTAATTCCATTTTCCTTTGCAAAGGTTAATTGTGGAACTATATGCTTTCCAGCACCAGTATACTCAGTTTCCTGAACTACTAAAATTGCGTCATCCTCCATCTCTTGAGCTATGACAAAGGCTGCTGCTAAAGAAGTATTTCCAGCTGGTCCTCTTTCAAGTCCTTCAAGCTGTGCTAAAAGCTCAGTCATGTAGAACACTTCCCCTTGAGGCAAGGTTACATATCTATCTAAATATCTAAGAGGTCTTGCTGCACTTCTTGGTACATCACTTCTATCTGGCCATACCATGAATGGAATACCAAATCCAGTGTGTCCAGTAGTGAAGGATTTTCTATTAAAAGCTTTATCACTTGCCATATGAAGACCTTGTAAATTTACAGAAGCCCCAATAACTTTTGTATTATTTGCTCCTGCCTTTATAAGTCCTCTTGCAGTACCAGTAACATTTCCACCACCTGCATGGGTAATTACTACTGCTTCCGGATCCTTTCCAAATCTCTCTCTACATTCTGTGGCTATCTCATAACCTAAAGTTTCAACTCCCGCTATTCCATAAGCAGAATATAAGGATGCATTATAAAAACCTGTTTCTTCTAAAGTCTCCAGATAGGTGTAGAATAATTCTGGTCCTACTGTTAATTGTAAAACTTCAGCTCCTAACCATTCACATTTTCTGCCCTTCTCTATAATCTCTGGTTGTCCTACTTTTTTAGAATCATAACATTCTTGGACTATGGTGCATTTTAACCCCTTCATAGCTGCTTGAGATGCTACTGCAGCTCCATAATTTCCAGAAGTAGCTGATGCAACCCCCTTATAGCCTCTTTCCTTAGCATCATACACAGATACGGATGCTCTTCTATCTTTAAAACTTCCAGATGGATTACAGCTTTCATCCTTAACAAATATCCTAGCTGCTTTTCCAGTCTTTGATACCTTTCTTGCCAAGGCAGTAATATTTCTTAATTCTAATAGTGGTGTATTTCCAACTCCCACTTCTCGTTGAATTTTCATAATATCACTTAAGGAGTATCCTATATCTCTCATCATTGCTTCATAATCAAAAGCTATACTTCCCTTTTCATATTTGTCAAAATCCATTCCTACAGACTTAATCATAATTTGATTTTTTCTGCTCATAACCTCTTCATACTTATTCATATCAATCACCTACTTTCTGTATAACTATTCATTGAAAATCATTTCCTTAGCTTGCTTTCCAATATATGCTATTTCACTTACATAGCTACCAAAATTATGAGAATATGAAGGTTCTACCACCTTAGCTATACCTCTTATAGTTCTTCCAATAGTTGTAGTGATTTCAACTTCATCCCCCAGCTCACAATCTGAATTTACGAAACCCCTAACCCACATTTTAAGTGGAGTTTCCTTTGTATCTTCTGGAATTGCTGGCGATCTATCCTCACATTGTAATACTACTGTTTCTATTTCAATAAATGTGTCCTTCTTAATCAACACCTTCACCTCCGAAGTAAATATCTATAATTAAATAAGTTTATCTATCTATGAAATTTCTAAAGTCTCCCATTATAGCCCTTGGTACTGGTAAATCTATCATAGTTTTTAATCCTGGATTTGCATTAATTACATGTGGAATCATGTTAACGCACATAGCAATTGTTCCAAGTCCACCATCAACCTCTGGCTTAATTGACATATTAACTTCTGGTGTACCTTTTATTGTGATGTAATCTCCAGTAAATGTACCTTCCATTTCAGGTTCTATTTGTTGTGGATGAATCATATCTATTTTTACTTCTCCATCAACATATCCTTGACCTGTCATATTAACACCTGCAACATCTCCAGCAGCTGCAAAGCCATAAGGTGACTTTCTATCTACAGTAGTTACTATTGGAGCCATTTGTTGTTCAAACTTATCAACTTTCCAGCCCATAGAATCAGCTATCATATTTACAGATTCTATAAATCCAACATGTCCTGCTAAACTTCCATCCTTAACTCCTGCATTAAAATCTTCAACCTTCATACCAACTCCTTGTTCTTCCATAACAGCTGGTCCAAATGGTGATAAACTATTTACTCTCTTCGCTTCAACATGTGTTACTTCAGTCATACAACCTGTTAAACATACAACAAGTAAATCCATGATTAATCCTGGATTTATACCTGTTCCAAGAATTGTAACTCCATTTTCCTTTGCAACTCTATTTAACTCTGCAGCTAGTTCAGGATTTTTAGCTTGAGGATAAGACATTTCTTCTGCTGTAGAAATAACATTTATTTTCTTTTCAAGTACAGATTTCAACTTTGGAAAAGCATTTTTTGTGAAAGAATCTGTTGCACATAAACAAATATCACAGCATTTTTCTGTTAATACTTCATCTATATTAGCTTTTATTATTACATCTTCTCTGTCTCCTCTTTCTACTCCCAAAACTTGAAAAATACTTTTTCCTGCTCTAGCAGGGTGCATATCACAAACCCCTATTATGTCTACACCTTTTTTAGTTAATAGCATTTTTGCCATTCCACTTCCCATAGCACCAAAGCCCCAAATTGCTACCTTAACATTTTCCATTGTAAAATCCCCCTCGTGATTAAATTATTTTTATAAATTCTATATTTTACTAGAGCAATTCCCATGCCAAAGAAAATATATTATTTAGAGAATTTCATAACTTTAAATAGGTTAAATGTATATAATTTCATCACTTTTTAAAATTTACCGCAAAAAATTTTTCTCTATTTACTTATGTTCTATCCACTTAAAAAGCGTATGCAAAATTATTTGCATACGCTTTGCCGAATTTTAGGCATATATGTTTCTAAATCTTTTTAATATTTAATTTATTCTTTTTATTAACACATTGTTTATATTTTTCATATTTTAATTCTCTAAAAAGCAAGTAACTAAAGTAATTTATGCTTCTTCAGTTTGTATTGAAGGTTTTGTCTTGATATTTTCAATTCCTCTGAAGTTTTTGTTATGTTTTTATTGTTCTTTTTGTAACTTTTTTCTATTATATTTTTTTCAAGACTATCTATATATTCATTTAAAGGGACATCTCCTCTAAATCCCTCTTCTGCAGTTACTTCTACTACAGAATTAATCTTATTACCAAAACACTCCTTTGTTAATATTTCTCCATCTTCAACCATGTTCATAGCACTTTCTATATTATTCTTAAGCTCTCTTACGTTTCCAGGCCAACTATAGTTTAAAAATCCCTCCATAACATCTTCACTAATTCCTTTTACATTTCTATATAGAATACCATTATAATAGTTTATAAAAAAATCACATAATTGGCTTATATCTTCTTTACGTTCTCTAAGTGGTGGTATCATTACTTTAATTACACTCAATCTATAATAAAAATCTTTTCTAAGCTTTCCTTCTCTTATAAGTTTGTCTGCTTCCTCATTTATTGTTGCTATAATCCTTACATCTACATCAATAATCTTATTACTTCCTAGTGGTCTTATATATCCATCTTGGAGCACTCTTAATAATTTTGATTGTAAATAGGGATCCATAGAATTTATTTCATCAAGTAGAATAGTTCCTCTATGAGCTTCTTCGAAAAGACCTTTTTTATTTTCTGCTCCTGTAAAACTACCTTTAACCGTTCCAAAGAGCATTCCCTCTAACAGTGCACTTGGTATTGCTGCACAGTTAATAGCTATAAAGGGCTTGTCTCTTCTTATTCCTTCATAATGTATACCTTGTGCAAATAGTTCCTTACCGCATCCAGTTTCTCCATATATAAGTACTGAGGAATTAGATATACTAGCTTTTTTACTTTTTAAAATCTCTTCATTTAGTACCTTACTACTTCCTATGATATCATTAAAGGTATAATAATTTTTCTTTGATTTACTTTTATTTTCTAACTGACATATAGTTTCATTTAATTTCTTTATTTGTGTCATATCTCTAGCTATTTCAATTACTGCTTCAACTTTTCCATCTACCATTACTGGAATAGTAGAGTTTACACTTGTTATTATCTTTCCTGCCCCATTACTATAGTTTTGTATAGTATCTCTATAGGTGTGTCCACTTTTTAAACTTTCTAAGATAGTTGAATGTTCTATATCCCTAAGATACTCTTGAATTTCCTTTCCCATTACATCTTCACTTTTCATACCTTCTATATTTTCCATGGCATGATTATAATGTATGGTCTTACCTTTACTATCAACTATGTGAATTCCTTCTTTTAAGTTACTAATTAGACTTTCTAATAATATATTTACATTATCCATAAAATCCCCCTTAGCTATCTCTTTAATTGAACCTAAACTTGAAAACAATATCATATTGAAAGTTTTCCTTGATTATTGTAACCTTATAATATTTGCCTATATAATAAATTTAACACAATATTGTAATATAATAAATTTATTATTCTAACAATTATACATTATCTTGTTTTTTGTTCTATAATATCTTTGATGAATGTTAATAATAAGATATTGTAATATAACAAAGGAGTACCATTATGATTACTGATAATATAGTAAACTTGGCTGCAGAGGCCGGAAAAATAATGCTTGAAAATGGTGGTGAAACCTACAGAGTTGAACAAACAATAAATATGATATGTAAGTCTTATGGCATAGATAATGCTGAAAGCTTTGTTTCTCCTACAGCAATAATCACCTCAACTATGGATGAAAACGGTAGGAATAGTACCATAATTAAGAGAATTACTTCTAGAGCCACAGATTTAGAAAAGGTAGCTTTAATTAATAACTTATCTCGACAAATACAAAGCCATCCTTTAACTTTAGATGAACTTAGAAAAGAATTGAAATATATACGCAGCTTTCCAAAATATTCTAATAGCATAAAAACTTTTTTTGCTGGAGTAACTACTGGTACATTTACCTTACTTTTTGGTGGCAGCCTTAGTGACTTCATTATAGCCTTTGGCGCAGGAGTTTTAATTAATTTATTATCCTCCATGTTATCTCGTTTAAGTGTTAATGAATTTTTTATTAATGTGGCAGGTGGTGCTTTAGCAGCTATAATTGGACTTTTCTTTTCTTACATAAATCCTATATTTCATAAAGATGTGATAATTATTGGTTCAATTATGTTACTTGTTCCAGGCTTAGTTATTACTAACGCTATTCGGGATACTATATCTGGAGATTTACTTTCAGGTCTTTCAAGAACTCTGGAAGCTATTATGATAGCTGGAGCCATTGCTATTGGGGCTGCATTTAGTTTCAAAATATGGATGTTTATTCTAGGAGGAATGTAAAATGTTTTTTCAAGTTATATATGCTTTTATTGTTTCCTTAGGCTTTGGAGTTCTCTTTAATGTAAGGGATAAAAATTTGTTCTTTGCAGCCCTTGGAGGTGCCGTTGGATGGTTTTTTTACAGCCTTACTCTGAACTTATCTGACTCTAACATCTTAGCTATGCTTATAGCATCTATAAGCATCAGTATCTATGCTGAAATCTTCTCTAGAGTTTTAAAAAATCCTGTAACATTATTTTTAGTTTGTTCTCTTATTCCCTTAGTTCCTGGAAGTGGAATGTATTATACAGTTTTTGAAGCAGTTGAAGGTAATGTATTTGATTCCTTAAATAATGGAATCGAAACTCTTTCTTTAGCAGGAGTTATAGCTGTTGGAATTATTTTAGTATCTACTTTGAGTAGATTGATGCAAAAATTAAAAATCAGAAGAACTCAACGTAAACTGGGAAATGTTGAGGAATAATATTTTCTAATAATACATCTTATATTAAATTTATAAGATGTATTATATTTTATCCCATACCTAATCTTCATAGAAGCTAAAGATTCTGTTTATCTAAAGCATATCTAAAAAGGAGTAAATACAAAGTATTTACTCCTTAATATTAAAACTATTGATACCCACCGTGCCGTATTAATGATGTATTTGAACCCTGTCTACCAGGGGTGGAATCGCCTCATTACTTCTGGTACCAACTATAAAATAGCCAGTCAACACTCCATAATGAGAACATCAGCCACAACGTTTAAATGTTGGCTCAATATAAACCATTTCCACGCACACAGCAGAATATTCTTTAGTATTATTATATAGCAATTGTAATTAAATTGCAATTGTAAAATAAATATTAATCACTAAGTATCAATAGTTTTATAAAGTTATTATGTCCATATAACTTATTATTATTTTCTATAATAATAAATCTTCTATTAAATTATTTATCTACTTTACTTACTTCTATTCCTAAATCAATCAATTGTTTTTTATCAACTACATTAGGTGCCTCACTCATTGGGCAATAAGCATTTTGATTTTTAGGGAAGGTAATAACATCTTTTATGTTATCAGTTCCTGCAAGGAACATAACCATTCTATCTAAACCATATGCAAGGCCGCCGTGTGGTGGTGGTCCATATTTGAATGCCTCTAGTAAGAATCCAAATCTTTCCCATGCACTTTCATCAGTAAAGCCTAGAAGATTAAATATTCTTTGTTGAAGGTTTGTATCATGAATTCTTATACTTCCTCCACCAAGTTCTTCTCCATTTAATACTATATCATAAGCCTTAGCACGAGCTCTTCCTGGATCTGTTTCTAGAAGTTCTAAATCTTCATCCATAGGTGCTGTGAATGGATGGTGAAGAGCTACGAATCTCTTCTCTTCTTCGTCATACTCAAACATTGGGAATTCAGTAATCCATACAAAGTTAAATTCTTTGTTTCCTTCTAAGATTCCAAGTTCCTTAGCAAGTTCTAATCTTAAAGCTCCAAGAGATTGAAGTACTACGCTATCAACATCTGCAACTATTAAAACTAAATCTCCCACTTCTGCTCCAGCAGCATTTAACAATTTAGACATATCTTCTTCTGAGAAGAATTTAGCTATTGGAGATTTTATTTCTCCTTCTTTATAAGCTATCCAAGCAAGCCCTTTTGCTTTATAAGTTTTAACAAACTCACCTAGTTTATCAATTTTCTTTCTACCCATGTCTGCACAGTTTTTAGCTACAATAGCTCTTACTGATCCACCATTTTCAATGGCTCCTTTAAATACAGCAAAATCTGTACCTCTTACTGCTTCAGTAATATTTTGTATCTCCATACCAAATCTTAAATCTGGCTTGTCACTACCATATTTATTCATAGCTTCTACATAAGGCATTCTCTTTATTGGAAGTTGTACATCTACATCTATAACTTCTTTAAATACTCTTTTTAGAAGACCTTCATTTAAAGCTATAATATCTTCCATTTCAACAAAGCTCATCTCTAAGTCTATTTGTGTAAATTCTGGTTGTCTATTAGCTCTTAAGTCTTCATCTCTAAAACATTTTACTATTTGAAAATATTTATCATATCCAGAAACCATTAATAATTGCTTAAATATTTGTGGAGATTGAGGTAATGCATAAAACATTCCTGGATAATTTCTACTAGGCACTAAGTAATCTCTAGCTCCTTCTGGAGTACTCTTAGTAAGCATTGGTGTTTCCATTTCTAAGAATCCATTTTCATCTAGATAATCTCTTACTACTTTTCCAGCTTTATGTCTAATCATTAATATTTTTTGCATATCTGGTCTTCTAAGATCTAAATATCTATACTTTAATCTTATATTTTCACTAGCATCTAAGTTTTCTTTAATATATATAGGTGGAGTTTCTGATTCTGAAAGTATTTTAATATTCTCTCCTTTAAGCTCTACCATTCCTGTTGGTAAATTTTTATTAGGAGATTCTCTTTTTATAACCTCTCCAGTAACAGCTATGCAGTACTCAGATTTAACTAAATCAGCTTTTTCAAAGGCTTCTTTATTTATTTCTTCACCAAATACAACTTGTAGTAGTCCAGTTCTGTCTCTTAAATCAACAAAAACTAAACTTCCTAAATTTCTTTTTCTTTGGACCCAACCCATAACAGTGATTTTTTCAGAGATATTTGATTCTCTTACTTCACCACACATAATGGTTCTTTTAAGTCCATTAAGTGATTCTCCCATTTAAATTCCTCCTATTTACTTATTAAGTCTAAAATATATTATAATATCATTACCCAAATGAATTTTTCTTTAAAACCTATGTACATAATTGTTTTAATATAGTGTATTGAGTAATTCTATCTTTCTACCTATCATCTCGTCTATTCTATCATTATACTCTTTTACATCCTTAACATTTGCAAATCTCTCTATTCGATTTTCATCTAGGAAAACAACTTTTGAAACTCCATCTGCTCCAAGAGCTATAATAGTTTGTTTTTCCTCTATCATCTGAATATTATATATACATATTTTTTCATCTCTACAGTAGCCTACATTCTCCATGTTACCTACCATATTTTTTTGTCTATACATATAATAAGGCTTCATATTTAATTCTAAAGAAAGATTTTTTGTAGCTTCATACATAGCATTTAACTCATATTGATTAGGAATAGTAAACTGTCCCTTATTAACTAGATTTTCATATAGTCTAGAGCCTCTTTTAATAGACATACCATGTATAGTTATGCTATCTGGATTTAGTTTAAGTATTTCTTCACAACTTCTATTTATATGACTTAGCTCTTCTCCTGGGAGACCAACTATCATATCCATATTTATATTATCAAAACCTAGACTTCGCGCTAGATTAAAGCAGTTTTCTACATCCTTACTACTATGATTTCTACCAATATTTTTTAAAGTATCATCATTCATACTTTGGGGATTTATACTAATCCTATGAACCTTATATTTTTTCATAGATTGAAGTTTTCTTTCTGTTATACTATCTACCCTTCCACATTCTACAGTAAATTCTTTAACACCCTTACCTTCAACAAAGCACTTATATATCTTATTCATTATATCTTCAAATTCTTCATCATTTACAGAAGTAGGCGTACCTCCTCCAAAGTAGACACTTTCAATAGTTAAATTCTTTTCTGAAACATATTTACTTATAGCTTTTATTTCCTTGGTAATAGCATTAAGATAGTCTTTAACTAAAGTTGACTTTCCACCTATAGGATTTGAGGTAAAAGAACAATAAATACATCTAGTTGGACAAAAGGGCATACCCACATATATACTTATAGTATTTTTATCTTTGTTAACTACGCTTTTTTCGTACTTAGCTACATCAATACAAAGTTTTGTCTTCTCTTTGCTCGTTTCATGTCTATCCTTAAATTCTTTTATTACATCTTCTTCACTATATCCTTTTTCTAAAAGATCTAGTGCTTTTTTAGAAGGCCTTATCCCAACTAAAGTTCCCCATGGAAGAACCTTGCCAGTGATATTTCTAAGATATATGAATAAGGACTTTTTAACTTCCTCTGAAAGCTTATAATTTCTATTGATTTCATAATTAAAGAGTCCTTCGGTTCCTTCAATTATAATACTTCCTGCTTTTTCATCTATATCTATAGATAAATCAAATTCCTCATTTACAAATTCTATATTAATAAAACTATAAAATAGATTTATCATAAGAAATATATCATATCTAAAATTCATATTACTTAGCTTTACTTTTATAGATTTTATATCATTTGTCATATTTATCAAATCCTTATTTCAAATTACCTTCTTATAACCCAATATACAGTTTAAATTTTTACCTATAGAAATGGGTTTTCCATTCTTTCTTGGCCTATGGTACTACTTGGTCCATGACCTGGGTGAACTGCCACACTATCACTAAGAGGCATTAAATTATTTTTTATACTTGTTATAAGCTCATTATGATCTCCACCAGCTAAATCACTTCTGCCAACAGATCCCTTGAATAGAGTATCTCCAGTAAACACATTTCCATCTACTAAAAGACTTATTCCTCCTGGTGTATGTCCTGGCGTTGCTAAAACTTCTATTTTATAATTACCAAACTTTAATATATCACCATGTTTTAATAAAAGTTCTGCTCCTCCTTCAATAAGTGGTCCATAATACATTATATTATTTAAAATCATATCATTATCTTCTTTAGCCATAGCTACAGTTGCTCCTGTTTCAGCCTTTAATCCATCTACCCCTGTAGTATGATCAAAGTGACCATGGGTTAATATGATATATTTAGTCTTAGCTTCTAATTGATTAAGAGCTTTGCATACATCATCTATGTCTCCACCCGGGTCTAAAACTACAGCTTCCTTTGTTTCTTCATCAAATAATATATAACAGTTAGCAGCATAAACTCCTGCCATCATTCTTTTTATAATCATAGTATCACCTCAAAATGCCATATATTTCTTAAAATTTTAAAATTCCTTCTTACTCTCTAATAAAAGTGTTACTGGTCCATCATTTATAATTTCAACCTTCATATCAGCTCCGAACTCCCCAGTCTTTAGATTAGGTATTTCTTTTTTAAAGGCTTCTACTAGTTCATTATATAATTCTCTAGCAGCATCTCCACCTTGTGCCTTCATAAAATCAGGTCTCTTTCCCTTTCTACAATCACCATATAGAGTAAATTGAGATATTATTAATAGCTCCCCCTCTATATCTTGAAGTGAAAAGTTCATTCTTTCATCTTCATCTTCAAAAATTCTCATTCCAAGAACTTTTCTTACTATATAATCTATATCTTCTTTAGTATCTTCCTTACTTATTCCCACAAGTAAATTAATTCCTTTTCCTATTTCACTAATAACTTTATTATCTACTTCAACCTTTGAAGATTTAACTCTTTGTACAACAGCTCTCATATTAAGCACTCCTTTTTATTGTTTCCTTCTATAGACATCCTTAACATCCTTGATTTTCTTAAGTTTAGTTTGAATATCCTTTAAATGCTCTATACTAGAAATATTTATTTTTAGGCTTACAACTGCTATATTTTTTTTATTTGTTACAGCACTTATTGATAAAATATTAGCCTTTACAAGCCCCAGTATCTCTATAATATCTGTAAGAAGACCTAACCTATCCTCAGCTATTACTTCTATGTCAGCAATATATTTATCTTTATTTTCTTTTCCCCAAGCTACTTCAACTATCTTGTGACTTTCTTTATCCTGTAGGTTAATTACATTCTTACAGTCACTTCTATGAATAGATACACCCTTGCCTCTTGTAATATATCCAATAATATCATCTCCATATACAGGACTACAACATTTTGCAAACCTAACTTGAATATTAGACATATCCTTAACTGTAACTCCAGAATAAGTATTATTATTTTGTTTTTTACTTTTTTCCTCATGAATTAGCCTTAATTCATCAAGTTTTAACTGCTTAGAGTTCTCTTTATCATAAGCATCCTTTAGCTTGCTTATCATATTATTAGGGTTTATGTCTCCAATTCCTACACCATGGTATAAATCATCCATGTTCTTTAGGTTATATCTTCTAATAATTTTCTCAATAATGTCCTCATTAATTACTTGAGAAAATATACAATTTTGCTTCTTACACTCTTTATCAACTAATTCTTTTCCCTTTGCTATGGTCTCTTCTCTATTTGCCTTTTTAAACCATAGTTTAATTTTACTCCTTGCTTGATTACTCTTAACTATATTCAGCCAATCAATGCTAGGTCCTTTTGAATTAGTAGCTGTAATTACCTCTACAATCTCTCCTGTTCTGAGCTTATAATCTAGAGGTACTATCTTCCCATTTACCTTACCTCCAACACACTTGTGACCTACTGCAGTATGTATAGCATAGGCAAAGTCTATAGGTGTAGAGTCATTTGGCAAATTTATAACATCACCCTTTGGAGTAAACACAAATACTTCATCTGAAAATAAATCTATCTTAAAGCCTTCCATAAATTCTTCAGCGTCAGAAGTCTCTCCTTGCCATTCTAGCATTTCTCTAAGCCAATATAGCTTTGAATCTAGAGATTTATCCTCATCTTGAACACTTTCTTTATATTTCCAGTGAGCTGCAATACCATATTCAGCAGTTCTGTGCATTTCAAAGGTTCTAATTTGTATTTCAAAGGGTTTTCCGAAAGGTCCTATTACCGTTGAATGAAGTGACTGATACATGTTAGGTTTAGGCATAGCAATATAGTCCTTAAATCTACCTGGTATAGGCTTATACATAGTATGTACTATTCCCAATGCAGCATAGCAATTTCCAATATCGTCTACTAATATCCTTACTGCTGTAAGATCAAATATTTGATCTATGGTTTTACTACTTTTTATCATTTTTCTATAAATACTATAGAAGTGCTTTGGTCTACCTTCTATTTCTGCTGTAATTCCACCCATATTAAGATTTAATTTAAGTTGTGATATGATATGACTTATTTGCTCTTCTCTTTCATTTCTCTTATCTGAAATCAGCTTTACTAAGTCATAATATTCTGTTGGATTTAAGTATCTTAATGCTAAATCCTCTAACTCCCACTTTATTTTTGATATACCTAATCTATGAGCTAAAGGCGCATATATATCTAGAGTTTCCTTAGCCTTTTCCTTTTGTTTATTCTCTGGCATGTATTTTAACGTTCTCAAGTTATGTAATCTATCAGCCAATTTTATAAGTATTACTCTTATATCTTTAGCCATAGCAAGAAGCATTTTTCTAACATTATCTGCTTGTTGTTCTTCTTTTGACTTATATTTTATTTTACCTAGCTTAGATACCCCTTCTACTAAATCTGCCACTTCTATAGAAAAGATGTTACAAACATCTTCATATGTATATTCTGTATCTTCAATTACATCATGTAAAAGACCTGCCACTATGGTAGAGGTATCAAGTCCTAGTTCAGCCAAAATACAAGCTACTTCTAAAGGATGAATAATATAAGGCTCTCCTGACTCTCTTTTTTGTTCTTTATGGGCATTTACAGAAAATTCATAGGCCTTATTTACAAAATTGATATCTACATTGTGACAATTACTATTAATTTTTTCTATCAATTTATCAATCATTGTAATACACTCCTAAAATTAAAGGCTGGTTAATGAACCAGCCACCTATTTAAACTCAGTAATAATTATATACTATAACCCAAATTATTGCAATTTATGTTCAATTCTAAAATGGATAGTCTATAACAGACATAATATCATATTGTGCTATTTTCTCTCTACCTTTAAGTTCTGTTAGCTCTATTAAAAAGTCTATGGCTACAACTTCTCCACCTGATTCCTCAACAAGCTTTGCAACAGCAGCTACGGTTCCTCCTGTAGCAAGTAAATCATCAACAATTGCTACTCTCTGACCTTTTTTAATAGCATCCTTATGAATTTCTAACGCATCACTTCCATATTCTAAATCATAGGAAGTTTTAATAGTTTCATAGGGTAATTTACCTGGTTTTCTAACTGGTACAAAACCAGCTCCTAAAGCATAAGCTACCGGTACTCCAAATAAAAAACCTCTAGCTTCTGGTCCTATTACTATATCAATTTTTTTATCCTTCAAATGATTGGCAATCACATCTATTGACTCTCTTAACGCCTCTCTATCTTGAAGTAAAGTAGTTACGTCTTTAAAACTTATACCTTTTTTCGGAAAATCTTCTATTATTCTAACTTTATCTTTTAAATTCATTTTCTACTCCTCCTAAAGCCTTTACCCAAACACATCTTTACCATAATTAAATTATATATTAACCTTGATATTTAATGCAACACTTTAAAAAATATGTATATTAAAATGCTTTTATATATTAAGCTATTCTAAACTCATCATAACCTCTTTATATAAGTATTTTGATATTTGCTTTGCCCTATAACTATCATTAGTAGTAAAAAGTTCAACAATTATCCTTGCATTATCTAGCTTATTCTTGGAAATCATCTTTGGTAAGAGCTTTATAATACCTTCATCATAAAACTTCATTATACCACCATAATTCCGCTCATGTTCTCTTATCAACGCCCTAACTCCATAATTATTAGTTTGTTTTAATTTTTTGCACCCTTCTTCTACAAAGTATTTATTCTCTTCTTCTATTTCTATCTCTGTTGTAATTATACCCATCATTACTAAATCTAAATACTTTTGTGTGCAACTTATCTTATAATAAGAAGCTATAACTTCTATGAATTTATATATAAGGGAACAAGCTGTAAAATCTTTAAAAGGATAATTACAATTTGTTTGATAGGTATTTATTGTTATACAATTATTATCCTCTACTATGTGATTATGATAATCCGTTACAATTATATCTATGTTGTTTTCCTTACAAAGTTGTATTTCTGCTTTAGATTTAACTCCACAACCAACTGTTATAATTAAATTTGCTCCAAGACATAATAAATTATTCTCTATATCTTCTTTATTTAAATTTCTATCATTCCTATATACACTGGGTATATAATACTCTACATCACTATTTACATATCGTAATACTAACATAAGAAGAGATATGGCACATACGCTATCAAAGTCATGATAGCCATATATAACTATCTTTTCTCTCTCATTGATAGCTTTCACAATTCTGTTTAATGCAATTTTCATATTTCCTAATAGAAACGGATCATTATCTTTCCTATTCATACTATACTCCATATGCGCTCCTCCAAATTAGTTCCATGAGTAGTTTTTTGATCCCTTATATTTTCATCATATATTCAGTGATCACATTCTCCTTGAACAAAAAACTTCTAACTCCATATTACTTGTACATATTATGGAGTTTAAGAAATCTATTTATAGAAAACAAATATATTATAATTTAAAACTGACAATTTTACAAACAAATTATTATAAAAATGGCGAAAAACATGATAAAATGTTTTTCGCCATGAACTTTGTTTATATTATGCTACTACTTTAGCTTTCTTTTTTTGCTTTGCATTTTTAATTATTACCCATAGTGGTGAAGCTATAAATATTGAAGAATAAGCTCCACAGGCAATTCCCACTATAAGTGGAAGTGAAAACTCTCTTATGGATGGCACTAGAACATAAACTGCCACTATAGTTATAAGTGTTGTTAAGGATGTATTTATACTTCTAGTCATAGTTTCTTTTATACTCATATTAGCAACTTCTAATTGATCCATCCTTCTATTTCTCTTAACATTTTCTCTTATTCTATCAAAGATAACAATAGTATCATTAATAGAATATCCTACTATAGTCAAAATAGCTGCTATAAATGGTGAATTGGCTTGAATTCCAAATATAGCATAGAAAGAAAGAGTAATTAATACATCATGAAGTAAAGCTATAATAGATGCTGCTGCATAGCTAAATTCAAATCTAGCAGTAATATATATAAGCATAGCTATAGAAGCAACTCCTAAGGCTAACAGTGCCTTCTTCTTTAATTCATTTCCAACAGTAGCTCCTATACTTTCCTTGCCAATAAGTGCACTATCTTCTAATGAATACTTTTCCTTTATTTCATCAATAAGAGCATTAGTCTTTTCTTCATTTAATACCCCTTCTTGAACAATAATTTGTATCTCTTTCCCTTCATTGGCTGATTTTGTAGAGTATTTATCTTTAGCATACTTATCAATAATAGTATTTACATCAACCTTATTGAATTCTTTATTCATATCTAAAGTAATTAATGTACCACCCTTGAAATCTATTCCATAATTTAAACCTTTAGTTGCTATAAATCCAACTCCAATAGCAATTATAATTATTGATATAGCAAACCATATTTTAGTCTTCTCTATTATTTTTAAACTACTAAATTCATGTTTTTTTCCTTCTCTTACGCCAAAATATGAAGGCTTATTTATCCACCCAGCATTTACAGCACTGTTAAGTAAGAACTTAGTAACAAAAAGAGCTGTAAAAATACTTATAAGTATACCTACAAGTAGTGTTACTGCAAACCCTTTTACAGAACCTGAACCTAGGAAATATAACACTAACGCTGCTATAATTGTAGTTATGTTAGAGTCTAAAATTGATGATAATGCTCTATTATATCCTGCTTCTACAGAAGTCTTAATAGATTTTCCTAACCTTAACTCTTCCTTAGTTCTTTCAAATATGAGAACATTAGCATCTACAGCCATACCAATGGTAAGTATCAATCCAGCTATACCAGCTAGAGTTAATACTACTCCAAATTGGGAAAATACAATAAGTACCAAGCTTACGTATAAAACAATAGCCATAGAAGCAATTATTCCTGGAACTCTATAGTATGCAACCATAAATAGTATTATACAAGCTATACCAATCATGGCTGCCTTTTTACTAAGGGATAATGCTTCAGCTCCAATAGTTGGTCCTACTGTTTTAACTGAAATAGCTTCTATTTTTACTGGAAGAGCTCCTGAAGTTATGATACTAGCAATAGAATTTGCCTCTTCTAAAGAGCTCATACCTTCAATAATTGCTTTTCCATCACTGATAACAGCATTAACTGTTGGATTAGTTAAAATTTCACCATCCATTTTTATAGCTATACTTTTATTTAAAAAAGTCTTAGTTGCTTCCGCAAATTTTTCAGTTCCAGCTTCATTTAATTCAAGGTTAACAATATACTTATTATCTTGAGATATATATGCTCCTGCTTCTTTAACCTCTTTACCAGTTAAAATTACTTTTCCATCTGGACCTTCAAAGGTTAATTCACCAGTTTTACCAATGGTGTCTAAAACCTTATCTGTATCAAACTCTCCGGGTATTTCTATTCTAATTCTATTTTCCCCTTCTTGAGTTATAGGAATTTCGCTTACTCCATCTTTATTTATTCTCATAGAAATAAGCTCTATAGTTCTATCTATAACAGCTTGATCTACCTTCTCCTCCTTTATCTCCATTAAAAGAGAAGTTCCTCCTACTAAATCAAGTCCTTTATCAATACTACTTCCAAAGGTCTTGATTCTATAATCACCTAAATTCACCCCATAAAGACCAGCGTATGCAAAAAGACCTATTAATATTATTGCTATGATAACTACAATTCCACTTTTTCTGTTTTTCCTCCTCATGGTTATCCCCTTCCTGTTATTAAATTGTATTTTTCTAATTGTCTATTTATTATTTATTTTACAGGTATTGTATGGATAAAATCAAGTATATATAATTTAATTTTCTGTATATTACTCATTTTTATCAAAATAAGGATAGAATTTAAAATTCTATCCTTTAAAACACAATTACTTATTCATTGTTTTCGCTTTTAAAGCAATAGCACACTCTATTCTCTTCTTTTGCATTTTACAACCTAATTCATATGGCACGTGAACATCTCCATTAAAGTTAAAGTTGTTAGCTTGACATCCTCCACTACAGTAGAATCTTGCCCAGCAGTTTTTACATGTAGGTTTATTATATATATGAGCATCCTTAAGATTTTGAACTATAGAAAAGTCTTTAACCCCTTCATATATATCTCCCATAAGAAAGTCTTTATTCCCTACAAATTGATGACAAGGATATATTTCTCCATCAGGTGTAACTGCTACATACTCGTGTCCAGCTCCACATCCTGAAATTCTCTTATAGATGCATGGACCTCCTTGTAAATCTATATTGAAGTGATAGAATTTAAAGGATTTTCCTTCTTCATATTTTTCAACCATATATTCATATAATTTATCATATTGCTGAAAAATTGTAGGAAGGTCCTCTTCTCTTAATGAAAGTTCATGTTCATCAGGAAGTACTACTGGTTCAATAGATACTTCATCAAAGCCTAGCTCCACCATATGCTTTACATCTTCAAAGAAATCTGTATTTTCTCTTGTAAAAGTACCTCTTACATAATAAGTCTTAGACTTATCTCTTATATCTACCATTTTCTTTATTTTAGGTAATATGGATTCATAGGTACCAGTTCCATCAAATCTTATTCTTACTTTATCATTGACTTCTTTTCTTCCATCTATACTTAAAATTATATTTCCCATGTTTTTATCAAGGTAGTCCATTATTTCATCATTTAAAAGAGTAGAGTTGGTAGTCATAGTAAATCTAATGTTTTTATTGTGAAGTTTTTCTTGTTCTCTACCATAGTCTACTATTTCCTTTATGATATCAAAGGCCATAAGTGGCTCTCCACCAAATAAGTCAATTTCTATATTTTTTCTTTTTCCTGAGTTTTTTATAACAAAATCTATAGCGTCTTTACCGGTTTGTGCGCTCATGGTTTTTCTACAACCCTTATATTCTCCTTCATCTGCAAAACAATATTTGCACTTCAAATTACAATCATGAATTATATTAAGACAAAGGGCTTTTATAGCTACCTCTGCTTGTCCACTCATCATTGCTATATTTTCATATAAATCTTTAGAATAAAGCATTTCTTCATGAACTAAAGATTGTAATTCCTCATATACCTCATCAATTTCTTCACTGGAGTATCTATCCTTATATATTTCTTTTAACTCGTCTTTATCTTTAAGTTTATCTGAGTCTAGCATGTCATATACAAGCTCATCTACTTCATGAACTGCACCTGAATTTACATCTATAATATAAAAATCATTGCCTTGTCTAAATTTATGAATCAATTCCATTGTTTTTCCTCCTAACTAAACACAAAGCAGTAACTTTTTGTTACTGCCTTTAAAATGATTAGTTTTCACACTCTAAATTAGCTACTGTACAAGAAGTTTTGCAAGCTGATTGACATGAGTTAGCGCACTCTTTACAACCTGGTTTTTTTAAACTTTCTTTAATGTTAGATTTGTTGATAGTTTTTATATGTTTCATTTTTATTCCTCCTAAAATTGATAATATCTATAGATTCACTCCTAGCATTCCTGACAATGATCCTGCTGCTAATGCTAAAATTAATCTAACTACGTCTTTTCCTCCTAATGCCAAGTCATTTCCAAAGCATAAGGATACTATATAAAGTATTAACATATAAAATACTGCTACTAGCAATCCTACAAGCCATCCTTTACTTCCCATTTTTAATGTAGCATATATAGCTCCATATACCACACTAGCCAATGTAGCTATAACTAAAAATACTGATGTGACTGCATCACTAAATGGGAAATATGAAGTAACCAATGAATATACTAAAACGCAAATTACTGTTAAAATTGATGCTCTAAGCACCCCTACTCCTATAGCGGAATAATTAAGCTTTTTATACATACCCAAAACCCCCTTATATTAATTAATATGTTTATATAAGGGGTTTTATGATGATTATGCCTTTATTTCTTCTGGTTCATTAGCTGATTTTGAAACTGAAGCAATACCTAGTTTGCTCATTTTTATTCTCGCTCTATCTGGACCACTTTCTAAAATAATATATTCTTCTTGAATATTTATTATTCTTCCCATGATTCCACCTTTAGTCATAATCTCATCATTTATAGCTAAAGAATTCAACATATCATTGTATTGTTTCTTTCTTTTCTTTTCTGGCATGAAAATCATGAAGTAAAACAACACAAGTACAAGTACCATTGGAAGAAACGCCATTAAGTTTTGCATAATATCTCTCCTTTCACTAGTTATGTATATATTAAAAAAATAGATACCTAATTATTTTTTTCCCCACTCTGAAAGTCTTTGATTTTTAAACTCTTCAAAGTAATCCCCATCAATTGCATTTCTTATATCTTCCATTAATTTATTATAGAAATACAAGTTATGAAGCACACAAAGTCTCATTGCCAACATTTCCTTGGCTTTAAATAAGTGCCTTATGTATCCTCTTGTATAATGCCTACAAGTCGGACAGTCACAGCCTTCATCTATAGGATTTTTATCTAATTCAAATTTAGCATTCATGATGTTTATTTTACCATACTTAGTAAACACATGTCCATGCCTTCCATTTCTAGCAGGTAATACACAATCAAAGAAGTCTACACCTCTTGAAACAGCCTCTAATATATTTTCTGGAGTACCTACTCCCATAAGATAAATTGGTTTATCCTCTGGAAGATATGGAACTACTGCATCAATAACTCTATACATGTCCTCATGACTTTCACCAACAGCCAATCCTCCAATTGCATATCCATCTAGGTCTAGTTTTCTAATGGTCTTAGCATGTTCTATTCTAATATCCTCGTAAACTCCACCTTGATTTATACCAAATAGCATTTGCTTTTTATTTATAGTATTAGGATCTGCATTTAATCTATCCATCTCTACTTTACATCTTTCAAGCCATCTAGTAGTTCTTGCTACAGATTTTTCTACATATTCTCTTGAAGATGGATTTGGAATACACTCATCAAAGGCCATAGCAATAGTTGAAGCTAGATTACTTTGAATTTGCATGCTTTCTTCAGGTCCCATAAATATTTTTCTACCATCTATATGAGAGCTAAAGTATACACCCTCTTCTTTAATTTTTCTCATACTTGCTAATGAGAACACTTGAAACCCACCTGAATCTGTAAGAATAGGTCTATCCCAATTCATAAATTCATGAAGTCCTCCCATTTTTTTAACTACTTCATCTCCTGGTCTTAAATGAAGATGATATGTATTTGACAATTCTACCTGACACCCGATTTCTTTTAAATCCATGGATGATACTGCTCCTTTTATTGCAGCCAAAGTTCCAACATTCATGAACACAGGGGTCTGTATTGTACCATGAGGAGTAACAAATTCCCCACGTCTAACTTTTCCACTCTTTTTAAGTAATTTATACACCTATTCATCGTCCTTCCTATTCATGGATAAACATAGCATCACCAAAACTAAAGAATCTATATTTGTTTTCTACTGCAATTTCATAAGCATTCATCACTATTTCCCTAGTTGAAAAAGCACTTATAAGCATTATTAAAGTAGATTCTGGCAAATGAAAATTAGTTATTATGGCATCTACTATTTTAAATTTATATCCTGGATATATGAATATACTAGTATATCCTGATTGTTCTTTAACTTGACCTTCTTCATTAGCTATACTTTCAAGGGTTCTATTTGATGTGGTTCCCACAGCTATAACTCTTTTCCCACTTCTTTTAGCATTATTTATTATTTCAGCGTTTTCCTTATCTAAAATATAATACTCAGAATGCATTTCATGATCCTGAATATCTTCAGCTTTTACCGGTCTAAAGGTTCCAAGTCCCACATGCAAAGTTACAAAAGCTATATTAATCCCCTTTTTCTTGATAGCTTGTAGTAGCTCATCTGTAAAGTGTAGTCCAGCAGTAGGGGCTGCTGCAGAACCTACTTCCTTTGAGTAAACCGTTTGGTATCTTTCTCTATCTTCCAGTTTTTCTTCTATATATGGTGGCAATGGCATTTCACCAAGTCTATCTAATACTTCTTCAAATATACCATCATAGTAAAACTTTACTTTTCTATTTCCATTGTCTAAAACTTCTACTACCTGGGCTTTTAGTTCTCCATTTCCAAATACAAATTTAGCTCCAACTTTTCCTCTTTTGCCAGGCTTAACTAAAGTTTCCCATATATCATCTTCATGCCTATTTAAAAGCAAAAACTCCATTTTACCACCGGAGCCTTCCTTAGCTCCATAAAGTCTAGCCGGCATAACTCTTGTATCATTTAATACAAGACAATCTCCTGGATTTAAATACTCTATAATATCTTTAAACACTTTATGTTCTACTTCACCACTTTTTTTATTTAGAACCATAAGCCTTGATTCATCTCTTTTTTCTAAAGGATGCTGGGCTATTAATTCCTTTGGTAAATCAAAATAAAAATCTTTTACTTTCAAAGTCTATACACTTCCCTATTCTATCTATATGTTTATTTCTATAATATATGATCTGGAATAATCCTTCCTAAATGTTCATAGGCTTTCTTTGCCGCCATTCTCCCCCTTGGAGTTCTTACAATAAACCCCTTTTGTATTAGGTATGGTTCATATACATCCTCAATGGTACTGACTTCTTCACCTATAAAATAAGCTAAAGTTTCAACTCCAACGGGCCCCCCATTAAAGTTATCCACTATGGCTTCTAATATCTTATTATCTAATCTATCAAAACCTTCTCTATCTACTTCTAAAAGTTCAGCTGCTTGCTCCACCATGTTACTATCAATTACATTTATACCTTTAACCATAGAGTAATCTCTAACTCTTTTTAGTAACCTATTAGCTATCCTTGGTGTTCCTCTAGATCTCATTCCCAGACTAAAGGCACCTTCCTTATCAATTTCAACTCCCAATATTTCAGAAGACCTTAAAACAATTTCTTTAAGCTCGTCATCATTATAATATTCCATTGAGCATAGTACTCCAAATCTATCTCTTAAAGGCGCAGTTAAAAGTCCTACCCTTGTAGTTGCTCCTATGAGGGTAAATTTAGGTAAATCTAGTCTTATAGATTTTGCTGATGCCCCCTTACCAATAACAATATCTAGAGCAAAATCTTCCATGGCTGGATATAAAATTTCTTCTACAGATCTATTCAATCTATGAATTTCATCTATGAATAATACATCATTGGTATTTAGATTAGTTAACAATGCTGCTAAATCTCCTGCTCTCTCTATAGCAGGCCCAGATGTAATTTTCAAATTTCCACCCATTTCCTTTGCTACTATGTTAGCTAATGTAGTTTTGCCAAGGCCTGGTGGTCCATATAATAATAAATGGTCTAAGGGTTCTTTTCTCATCTTTGCAGCTTTTAAAAATATATCTAACTTATTTTTAACTTTTTCTTGTCCTATATATTCCTTAAGGCGCTGAGGTCTTAAGGAATATTCTACTTCTATATCTTCCTCAATAATATTAGATGTAATAACTCTATCTTCCATAATCCCCCTCCTTAACTAGAAAACCCTTAATAAGGTTATTATCCCATTAAAATTTTCAAACATTCCTTTATAATATCTTCAACACTATTACTTCTATTAGCTTTTTCTATTGCTTTTTCAGCCTCTTTATCCGAGTATCCAAGAGCTATAAGTGCCCCCACTGCTTCTGATAGTTTTTCATTATCTATGTCAATATCACTAATAGTAGTTCCCTTTGGCATGGAGCCTCCTACGGTTATCTTATCCTTAAGTTCTAATATGATCCTTTGAGCAGTTTTCTTACCAATGCCCGGTGCCTTAGTTATTAATTTATCATCATCGGTAATTATAGCATACTTTAATGTGGAAACATTGGCAATAGACATGAGTGATAGTGCCGCCTTAGGTCCTACACCATTAATGGAAATAAGAAGATTAAACATGGATATTTCATCTTTAGTTAAAAAACCATAAAGTCCAATAAAATCTTCTCTTACAATTTGATGAGTATAAATCTTTATTTGTTGATCAATAGCTGGCATATTAGAAATTGTACTACCTGATGTGAAAATTTTATATCCAATATTACCACATTCTATAACTATATATTCCTTTTCTATAGACTTAAAAATTCCTTTTATATATTCATACATGCTTTGTCACCTATCTTTTTTATTTAACCATTTGTTAATTCTTCATTACTTTATAGTCATCATCTGCAAATTTAGACCTATAATCTATTATATACCTATATGTATTGATATTAAACTTCACAAATTAATTATATTACCTTACAATCGTAACTATATTATACTTTACCATCTACAATGTAACAATTCAATAAAAACTATTTTAAACTTATTTTAAATTAAGTGTATACCATTCCTACAATTTCTCATGAAAAAAGAGTGCTTCAAAATTCCTTTCGAAACACTCCTTTTCTGATTCTATGTGCTACAAAGAGCCTGAGCATATTCCATAGCCTCTTGTATATTGGAAAACTGATAATCTTTATGTCCTTCGTAGAATGTCCTCAAAAGATTACCTCTGTTCTCTATGTCGTTAATTTTTAAATACGACTGTCCACTATCATCTTTAGGATTCACTATCTTCTCTTCTACTACTTTTATTGTTCCATTAGAATCCTTATTATAAATAACAATATTTACATCCTTTATTCCTATAAAATAAGAATCTTCTTTGTAGGAATACCCTTCTATGTCCTTTACAAATATAATATCTTCTTTTGTGAATTTTTCTACCTTGTATCCAAAACTAGAAAATATCTTTTCAGCTTGCTCTTGATTAAGACCAATCAAATTATCTTTTTCTACATTTAAAGTTTTATCTAATTTTTCATTAATCTTTACCTTACCTAAAGAGTTTTTATAGTTTAACATGAACTCTATATTACTTTTATCTGAAATTAATACATCATTCATATTTAAAAAGCTTGCTTGAGATGCTTCGCCTAAAATTCCAGCTCCTCCATCTTTTGAACTTCTTAAGAAGGCTATACTCACAGTATAGCTAAGTAAAAAAACTATTATTCCTACAGAGGCTATAAAAATATATAATCCTTTATTTTTTTTATATCTTTCAATCATACAATCCCTCCTACTAGGAATTGTATCCAGCTTTGATATGTTTATACACTATTGCTTACAAAAATTTATAAATTATACATCTCCACTCTTCTTCCATTAAAGAGTATATGGAATTAACCTAAAAATATACACAGATAATTAAATTCATGTCACATATATTTAAATTCATGTCACAGATAATTAAATTCATGCCACAGTTATTTAAATTCATGTCACAGATAATTAAATTCATGTCACAGATATTTAAATTCAAGTCACAGTTATTTATTTACATATCACACTGTTCAACTTCTATGGCAAAATTCTTACAACTTTCACAGATGATAATAGATACTATATAACTTTCATCAATTTTTTTCAGTCTCTCTAATTGGGAATAAGTAGTAGTTTCAAACTCATTACTTATATTACTAATTATATATTTTCCTTCTTTAGTAAAAATATAAAAATGATACTCTAAATATCTATAATGTTTTTTATCTATAGCTTCACTGTTTCCACATGCTTCACAGTTATCAGCATAATATTCATAGTCAAATTCTACTTTTTCTTTACCTTCTTCTAAAATTTCTAACACTTTTTCTGTGGTAAAATCTTGTATTTCCTCCGCTTCAATATAAGAAAGGTTATCTTCTGATAAAATAAACTCTTCATCCTTATGTTTAAATTTAAAATTATTCATATTATTTCTCCTCAATTCTTCAATTTGTTCCAAAATATCATACTATTATTATATATTATTTGAAACTATTTAAACAGTTTTATTCATAATATAAAACCTCTTATATTTTTAGTCCATAGAACTCACTAATGAAAATATGAATTTTTAAAATTTCCATCTTGCTTTTTTAACACTAATTTCTCCTGTCAGCATATTCTATTATTAAATTAGGATAAGTTATTAGGAGGCTACAAATGATTGAATTAACCACAATACACTATATATATTTAATTTTTATTATATTAATTTTAATAGCAATGATAAAAAAACTAGACTGTTCCCTTATTTGCATTGTTGGAGTAGTATTAATTGCATTAATTAGCACTAAATCTATTCCTGCATCTCTAATTAGCATTTTTAATAGTTTTATCTACTCAATTACGGAATTACTGCCAACAATACTTATAATATCTATAATTGCTGGATTAAGTAAAGCATTATCCTATACTGGCATAAGTAAAGTTATGATAGAACCCTTCAGTAAGTTTATGAAAAATGATTTTATAGCCTTTTGGGGTATAGGTATAATAATGATGATTATTTCTTATTTCTTTTGGCCATCTCCAGCCGTCGCATTAGTTGGAGCTGTATTAGTTCCTGTGGCTATCAAATCTGGTCTCCCTGCCATAGGTGCTGCCATAGCTATGAATCTTTTCGGTCATGGTATCGCATTGTCTACAGACTTTGTAATTCAAGCTGCTCCAAAGTTAACTGCGGATGCTGCTGGCATTCCTGTATCTGCAGTAGTTAAAGCTAGTGTTCCTCTTATAATTATTATGGGAATTGTGACTACTGTTACAGCCTTTATCATGCTTAAGAAAGATATGAAAAATGGAACCCTTGAAAATCTCACCTATACTGAATATTCAGAAGAGGTCGAGTCTACAGATGAATCTCTTTTAAGCAAAGGATGGAAATCCTTTTTTGCAATATTAATTCCTCTTCTCTTTGCTATTGATGTATTTTTAATGGTTTCTTTAAACTTAAAAGGTGGAGATGCTACAGCACTAATCGGTGGTACAACCTTAATTATACTCATATTGATATCTGTAAAGGCTTATAAAAAGGCTTCTCTTGATAAAATCACTAGGCATCTGGTAGAAGGTCTCCAATTTGGCTTTAAAGTTTTTGGAATAGTAGTTCCAATTGCTGCCTTTTTCTATGTAGGCGGTGATGGATTTACAGCTATTATAGGTAACTATTTACCTAGGGGCTCCTTAGGTATAGTAAACGACTTGGGATATGCCCTTTCTAAGGCAGTTCCACTAAACAATTTTTTAAGTGCTTTCGGTGTAACTACAGTAGGTGCAATCACTGGACTAGATGGTTCTGGATTTTCCGGTATAGCTCTAGCTGGTTCCACTGCAAATTTATTTGGAACAGCTACTGGTGGAAATGTGGCTACTTTAACCGCTCTTGGACAATTAGGTGCTATTTGGGTAGGTGGAGGTACATTAATACCTTGGGCAATTATCCCCGTTTCTGCTATATGTAAGGTATCACCTTTTGAGCTTGCAAAGCGCAACTTTAAACCAGTAGTTTTAGGTTTAATTGTTACTACCATAGCAGCCCTATTCTTCTTATAATATTTAATTCAACTAAACTTCATAGAGAGGTTTATTCTCACTGAAGTTTAGTTGAGTTTAACTTTTTATATTACAACACAATATCTAAAATTAAAATAAGTTATTCTTTTAAAATATATAAATTTTTTTTACTTTTCATTGACACATTTGGAACTATATCGTATTATATGAATATAGTGATATGGAGGTGTATAAAACATGACTGAGAATGACACATTTTTAACTAACCCAAAACTCTTTGAAGAAAAAGCAAATATTTTAAAGGCATTAGCCCACCCCGTAAGACTATGCATTGTTAAAGGTCTCATTGAAACTGGTGGAAGCAATGTTACCAATATGCAAAATTGCTTAGATATGCCTCAATCAACTATATCGCAACACATTGGAAAGCTAAAAGCTTTTGGCATTATAGACTGGCAACGTAACGGTCTTGAAATTATATATAGTGTTAGTGACGAAAATATAAAAAAGTTAATAGAAGTATTATTTTAACTATTAAGAAGTCAAAATTCTTTAGACTTCTTTTTTATAAATACTTTATATCGTATTATTATGATATACAAATATTAAGATTTAATTGTTCTTGAGTATTGTAAAGGTTATATTGTTTATACTATTTATATTGTTTAATATTGAAAGGAGATTTTATTATGAGTAAAAAAGTTATTATCGTTGGTGGAGTTGCTGGTGGCGCTTCTACTGCTGCACGTTTAAAAAGACTAGATGAATCTTTAGAAATAATTATGTTTGAAAAAGGAGAATATATTTCTTTTGCCAATTGCGGACTTCCTTATTATATAGGTGAAACTATAAAGGAAAGAGATAACCTTCTAGTTCAAACAGTAGAAGGCATGAGTTCTAGATTTAATATTGACATAAGAAACTTTAGTGAAGTTATTAAAATTGATAAGGATGCTAAAAAAGTTACTGTAAAAAATCATAGTTCTTCTCAAGTTTATGAAGAAAGCTATGATGTATTAGTTTTATCACCGGGTGCTAGTCCAATAACTCCACCTATTCCTGGCCTTAAAGAAGCAACCAATTTATTTACTCTTAGAAATATACCAGATACAGATAAGATTAAAGCCTTTGTTGATAATAACTCTCCAAAGGAAGCTGTAATTGTTGGTGGTGGCTTTATAGGTCTTGAAATGGCTGAAAACCTTAATGAAAGAGGAGTTTCTGTAACTCTTGTAGAGATGGCAGATCAAGTAATGGCTCCTCTAGATTACGAAATGGCAGCAATAGTTCATGAGCATCTACTTCAAAATGGAATTAATTTAATTCTTAAAGATGGGGTTAAATCCTTTGAAAACCGTGGTAAAAAGGTAGTTTTAAATAGCGGTAAAGAAATTGTAACAGACATGATTGTTTTATCAATAGGAGTTTCTCCTGAAAGTAAAATTGCCATAGAAGCTGGTCTAGAAGTTAACAATAGAAAAGCCATTGTTGTAAATAAAGAAATGAAAACTTCTGATGAAAACATCTACGCTCTTGGTGATGCTGTAGAAGTAATTGATTATATAAATGGTAATCCAACTATGATTCCACTTGCATGGCCAGCTAATAGACAAGGGCATGTTGTAGCTGATAATATCTGTGGTAAAAAAGCTGAATATAATGGTACTTTAGGTTCTTCTGTAGCAAAGGTATTTTCACTAACTGTTGCAACTACAGGCAATAATGAAAAAACTTTAAAAAGACTTAACTTAGAGTATAAAGCAATCCATTTACATCCAAATTCCCATGCTGGTTACTATCCTGGTGCCTTCCCTATCTCTCTTAAAGTTTTATTTAATCCAAAGGACGGAAAAATATTAGGAGCACAGGGTGTAGGTTTAGATGGGGTAGAAAAGCGTATTGATGTTATAGCTACTGCTATAAAAGGAAATCTAAAAATAATGGACTTACCAGAACTTGAATTATGCTATGCTCCACCATATTCTTCTGCAAAAGACCCTGTTAATATGGCTGGTTATATAGGAACTAATATAATGGATAATTTGGTTTCTATAGTTCAATGGGATGAAGTTGATAATTTAATAGCTAACAATGAATTTATTCTAGATGTAAGAGAAGAGATGGAGTTTGAAGTTGGTCATATAGAAAACGCTTTAAATATCCCTCTAAATACTCTTAGAAATAACTTAAATAAGATACCAAAGGATAAAACAATCTATGTTTATTGTCAAGTAGGTCTTCGTGGATATATTGGCTGTAGAATACTTTCTCAATATGGATTTAATTGTGTGAACTTAGATGGTGGTTATAAAACTTATGCTACCGTTAAATCTTCTTTAAATGATAAAGATACTCAATCTAACTTAAATAATAATACTGAAGACTGTACTTGTGAAACTAGTGCTTCTCCTAATATAGAAGATTCTAGTAAAGTTACTGTAAGTCTTGATGCTTGTGGACTTCAATGTCCAGGTCCCATTAGAAGAGTTTTTGAGGAAATGGGCAAAATGAAGGATGGAGATATCTTAGAAGTTAAAGCTTCTGATCCAGGTTTCCAAAAGGACATCAATAGTTGGTGTAGTAAAACAGGAAATACCCTTGTAAAAGGTGAATTTGATAAAAAAGAAAAAGCCTTTGTAGCATTAATCAAAAAAGGTACCTCTCAAGATCTAACAAGTAGCTCATCGCCTATTAGTTGTGATATTTCTAAAAAGGATGGTGCAACCCTTGTAGTCTTTAGTGGTGACCTTGATAAAGCTATAGCTTCCTTCATCATAGCTACTGGTGCAGCATCCATGGGAAAACCAGTTACCATGTTCTTTACCTTCTGGGGACTTAATATCTTAAAAAGAAAAGATAAGCCTTCTGTTAAAAAGGATACCATGGAAAAAATGTTTGATATGATGCTTCCAAGCAGCACTGGAAAGCTTCCATTATCTAAAATGAATATGGCTGGTATGGGCCCTGCTATGATTAAAAACATTATGGCTAAAAACAATGTAGATGACCTTGATACTTTAATTGCTAATGCTCTTAAAATGGGAGTTAAAATCATTGCTTGTGCTATGTCCATGGATCTAATGGGTATTAAACATGAAGAATTAATTCCTGAAGTTGAGGTTGGTGGAGTTGCAACGTATTTAGCTTCCACAGAAGATGCTGGACTTAACTTATTTATATAATGAATGCACCCATAGATAAATAGTTCTATATTTATATTTTTATATTCCTATTTAAATAAAGGATTATCTCAACAAAGAGATAGTCCTTTATTTGTTTGAATCACTCTATAGCATAAACAAACATATTAAATTATTCTTTTTCCTTAGGAGATTTAATTCCTGCCTTTGAAGATATATGATCTTTTACATTCCCTGTCTTGGGATTACTTGGAGTATGTTCATGTTTTTTATTATTTTTAGCCATTTTTAATGCCTCCTATATAATTTTATTGTCAATATTATTATGTGTCCAAACATTCAATCTATACCTTTAATAAAATGGCAATGTTTCTTTCTAAGGAAGCTAATCCTTTACTTTCCTTAATAATTTCTTACTTTATGGACAAAATAATTGTGTAGTTATCCTTTATATAATTTAAGGAGGTATTCTTATGGTTGATAATAATAAAAGTCGTCTTAAGGATAGAAAAAGAAGTCAGGCTGAACTTAGAAAAATGTATCCAAAGGATGGAGCTGACGTAGGAATAATCGATGGAGTTAAAATAGGCTCCTATGCTAATAGCAAAGACCATTCTGAGAAGGACGAAATAACTTATTAATAAAAAATCAGGAAATTTAAAATAATTTCCTGATTTTTTACTATGAATAATTTAGTTTCTAATTAAATTTATTTTATAATATAATAATTGCATTTATACATTATCACTTAAAATGGAGTTATTGTGCCATTAAAAATAAGAATTAAAGATAATATAGCCATAGCAACTATTACTCCAAGGATAATTTTATCCTTCACAGTTTCAAAACATTTTTCACCTTTTTCCTTTTTAGCTTTTATATATACTAATGTCCCTGGAGCATATAAAATGGCTGTAATTAGTAATCCAGTAAGTCCACTAGCATAGATTAGCCAACATCCATATATTGTTCCAAGAATACCTATAAATTTAGCCATATTTACAGTCTTATTACTTTCTCCTACAAAACCATCCTTTCTAAAGGAAATTAATAAATAGTACATTGCACTTAAAAGGTACGGAATCATAATCATACTAGCTGAAATTGTATAGAATATTTGATAGGTTGACTCATTTAAATAAGTTATTATAAGAAATAATTGAATTATTCCATTGGTTAAAAATAGTGAATTCACAGGAGCCCCATTCTTATTTTCCTTAGCAAAAGCCTTAGAAAACACTCCATTTTTAGCTGCTAAATACGGACACTCTGACGCTATTATTGTGTATCCCAAGGTAGCTCCAGCAAGGGATATAATTACCCCTATATTTACAAGAGCTGCTCCCCAAGGTCCAACTACACTTGATAATATAGCTGCCATAGGTGGGTTACCTAATTCTGCAAGTTCTGCCCTTGGCATAACTCCCATACTAAGCATAGATACCATTATATAAATTGATATTACAGCTAAAAATGCTGTTATTGTAGCTTTTCCAACATCCTTGGAACGTTTAGCTCTACCAGAGATAACTACTGCTCCTTCTATACCTATAAAGGCCCATACTGTAGTTCCAGAAGTTGCCTTAACTTGCTCTATAAAGGATAATCCTCCTGGTTCTCCCCAGAAATTAGCCATAAATATAACTGGATCAAAGGCTCTTATAAATATTACTGCAACTATAAACACAAGTATAGGAATAACCTTACTGATAGTTACTACTAAATTTATACCAGCTGCCTCTTTTACACCTCTTAATACCAAGTAATTCATAAACCAAATAACTAATGATGCACATACTATAGACCACAAATTATTACCTGTTCCAAATATAGGTATAAAGTAAGCTATAGCAGCAAATAGTAAAGTTGCATAAGATACATTGGCGAGTAACGCACTTATCCAATATCCCCAGGCAGAGTTAAAACCTACATAATCTCCCCAACCTTCATTAGCATAGCTATATATTCCTCCTGTTAAGTGAGGCTTAATTTTATTTAATCCAAAAAAACACATAGTAAGAGCTAGCATACCTATTCCACAAATTATCCACCCTACTATTACAGCAGCAGTATTAGCTCCATTAGCAGCCATGTCCCCTGCTAAACTAAATACTCCTCCACCTATAGTTGCACCTATAGCAACAGATGCAAGTCTTGCATATCCTAAGCCAGTTGATTTATCTTTTAAACTGGTGTTATTCACCATATAAAATCCTCCTATTATTAATTAAAACCTAAGTGATAAGCAGCTTAATCCACCATCAATTTTCCTATATTCAGAAGTGTCTACTTCTTTAACTTCATAGCCTACATCTTCTATAGCTTTTTTAGTTGTTGGATAACCTGCGGGAACGATAACTACATCATTTACCCAAATGCAGTTAGCAGAGTAATTTTCATCATCATTAATTATGATTTTATTAAACTCTTTAAATATTGGACTAGTAACAAATTCTCCAGCTACAAGTAAATTATTATTCTCTATATAAGAAAGTCCTGTTTTAAGGTGTAATACTTCTTTCAAAGGTACAATTGAACCATCTAAACCATATTTTCTAAGTATATCAATAATTTGTTTCGCACCTTCTTCATTAGTTCTAGCGGAAAGTCCAATATAATAATGATCTCCTACCATCATTATGTCTCCTGCTTCAACAGTACCTGGCTCTTTAATATATTCAATATTTTCATAGAAATTCTCTAAAGCTTCCTGCATGTCCCTTTGGAGAATTTCATTTCTTCTACTTAATGCACCAGGACGAGTAACAATTGCACATTTTCTTGTACAAAGTGCAACATCCTCTACAAAACAGGAATCAGGAAATTCTTCATTTGCATCTAATACTGTTATATTTACACCACATTCTCTTAGTGTTTCAATATATTTATCATGTTGTTTTAATGCCAATTCATAATCAGGCTTTCCCAGATTAGCTGTAGTTATACCCTCTACTAAACCTTTGCATGGTCTTCTCACAATTACATTTTTAAACATCTCAATTCCCCCTATACACTTTACTTCTATATAAAAATATGAAACATGTTACATTAATATTCATAGATTAAAATTTTATTTATTGCAATGCAGCTCTCTTTTTAGGTGCTTTGAAGAAGAAATTGAAAAATATCTACAATCTATGAATTATTCCATTAATGTCACTGGATTTCTAAAAAAAAAGTAAAGATATGATTCTATAAAAAATACTTGTAAGAACTATATTCTATGTAAAAAACTTAGCAGAGAAGTCTCTATAGAAATTGCTAATTTACTAGACCTATTATTTAAAAATTTCCCTATATAAATAGTTATATAGGGAAATTTTTAAATATATAAATATATGCCTATTTTGCTAGTTAACTAGTTAAATAGTTAACTATTTGTTCTGTCCATGCGGGTTTCAATGATTTTCATATAGGAGTGTTATGATTTTATATAAGAATTAATGCTCTAATTATATTTTTGACTTATTAACTTTTTCTCATATAATTTTTTAAATCCCCTACATCCTTCTTTAGATCTTCTACATCTTTTTTCACTTCATCTACTATCCTTAATTTATCGGTAAGGTGTGATATCACATCTTGATAATTTTTTTCTCTTTCTTCTTGCTTCACATCTCTTTTTTCTTGAGCTTTTAGTATATAGAATAATAAAAATATACTTAGTACAGCCCAAATGCCTTGGGATAAAGCTACCTTTAGAATTTCATTCTCCATCATTTATTTCACACTCCTTACTTGATATATTTATTTATTAGTAAGACTGTAATGACGTTTTGCTAAGAGAACACATTTTGGGTTTATTATTTATATGCCTAAAGCTCACAAATTAATATAAATGTATTTTACTATTAATAACCTTAAATTATCTGACAATACTTTTTATTTTATTTCTCCTTTCTGCATTCTAAAATAAAATTTAATAAGTTCTTAGATTTATTAAATTGCAATATGGCGATATGGCTATGAAAATTTATGATTATATGTCAATAAATTTATAATCATGTATTTATTGACATATATATTATATTTTAGTATAATCGACAAGAAGAGAGGTGTATTTATGAAGATTTTACATGTTAACCAGCAGGACAAGAAAAAAGAGGAAAAGAAATCAACAGTTGTTGAACCTATGGGCTGTGGAAAGTGCCATTGGTCAAAGCAAAGAGAATAATCCTCTTGTTGTATTGAGGCAAAAATTGAGCCCTAGGGCTCAATTTTTTTAATATAAGTATAAAAGGTGGGATTTATTATATGTTAAATTATTTAATAAAGATAAGAATAAACTTTTTTGCAACACTAATATTTAGTTCTTTTAATAGTTTGTTAGCAGTGGGACTAGCTTATGTGATGATGACATGTGTTGACTTTGCCACGTCTGGTCAACTATCTTCAGCTCTGAATTTTCTTCCTTGGCTATTACTGTATTTGTTGTTGTGCGTCTGTATTGATCTTTTATATCGTAAATCAAAATGGGAATGTTTATCTATTGCAAAATCAAATCTTCGTGATGATACCTTTAAGAAAATTCAAAATTTGTCCAGTATTAGTTTTCATAAGAAAAATACTGGTGAATGGATATCTCTGCTAACCAACGATTTGGACATAGTTGAGGAATCTTATTTTAGTGCTTTTTTTAGATTATTTGAGAGTATATTTGAACTTACAATTAGTTTGTTATTGTTGTTACTTATATCACCTATACTTGCAGGATTTGTCTTGTTAATCACTTTTATTCAATTAATAATACCTAAAATAATGAGTAAAAACCTATCTAAAGCGAAAGGAATTATGTCCGATGCAGCTTCATCATTTACCACCACTGCATCAGAGCATTTAACAGGAATGGACCTTTTAAAATGTTTTCATGTTACTGCCCAGTCCTTTGATATGATGAGTGAAAGAAATAATAACTGGGAGAAAAAAAGATATCATTCCAGGTTACTTTCATCTTTTGCTAATCTAATGTCTTTTACTATGGGCAATATACTGTATATTGGTATATATTTTATCGGAGCTATACTTGTTATTCTAGGATATGAAACTGTTGGAACCCTTGTTGCAGCATCCCAACTTGTAGTGTACATTAGTTCACCCCTTGTATGTTTAAGTGATGATTTAGGTGAAATAAAAAGTGCCCGAGAAATAATTCATCAGCTTCATAACAATTTTGATGACACAGGAATATTCTTAAATGAATATAAACAAATTGATAAGACTTTTGAAGCTCTTAGAGTAGTTAATCTGGATTTTAATTACGATGATAATACTATTTTTAGTGATGTAAATTTTGAGATTGCTGCAAATAAAAAATATTTCTTCTCTGCCCAGTCAGGGTCAGGTAAGACTACCCTTATTAACTTATTAATAGGAACCCTTCCTCCTACAAATGGAAATATCTATTTCAATCATACAAATATAACTGAATTAAATCCAGTTGATTATAACCGATTTCTTCAAGTAAGCTCACAAAATACTTTTATATTTAATGCAACACTTCGAAATAACATTACTCTGTTTTCTGAACAGTTTACTGATAAGGAAATAAATGATGTAATTGAGAGAGTTGGACTGAAATACATCTTGGAGCGCACAAGACAAGGATTGGATCAAGTTATAGGGCAAAGTGGATTTACTTTATCTGGAGGAGAGAAACAGCGTATAGCATTAGCCAGAATAGAATTATTTAATCCAAATATGATAATTTATGATGAAAGTTTTGCAAATCTTGATGAAGGAACAACCCAAGAATTGCTTGAGTTGATATTATCTCGTCCAAAAAGTACAGTTATTATTATATCCCATCAAATGTCGCCAAATATGATTAAGTGGTTTGATTATTTAATTACAATTAATAATAAGAAAATCGCTATTGAGGAGATTGAAAGTTATGAGTAATAGTAGTGATCTATCAATTAAAAATAAAGATGATTTTCCCATTAATAGTATTTTAAAAGCACGACTTGATTTACAACAAATTGGTATTTTGGTCCAAGAGTTATGGAATTCAGTTGGCTCTAGTATATTTAGCGTGCATATTATTGTGTTAAACACAACACTTACAGCAAACGGAAAGGGGATTTCGAAGGAATTAGCTTTAGCAAGTGCCTATGGTGAATTAATAGAAAGACTATCATTTTGTTTGCCTTTTAGAGTATCTCCTTTCTATAAAATGTTTTATGAAAAAATTTATTCAATAGAAGAAAATAAACTATTTATTCATATGCCATTTGAAAATTGGATTAAAAGTAGTAGTGCTGATACCTATTTTAGTCTGTTAAATAACGGTTTGGAAGAAAACAGTAAAGATCATTGTATTAATCTGTGGTGTGAACGAAAAGGAAACTGCCGCAATTATGATTTGGTTTCACGCTTTAATTTACTGTTACCTAGTAACTCAAGTTTAGATGAAAGCTTATTTCAATATGAACTTGATATTTCATATGCAGTATTAGATTACTACTATGGCTCTAATGGCATGTGTGCTGGTAATACTAAAGAAGAAGCTTTAGTTCAAGGCATTTGCGAAATTATTGAACGTGCAGTGCAATTTCAAGTGCTTGCTGAAAATGAAAATGAAATTTACGATATAACAGATTCATACTTTACAAATAGTTCCAATATAAATAATGATTATAAATATCTATATTCACATAACTTTAAATTAAAGATACTTTTGGTAGAAAATAAATTTAATTGTCCTGTTATAGCAGTTATTATTTTTAATGATATTGGGGGCTACTATGTTTCTTTTGGGTGTCATCCAAATATCTGGATAGCAATTGAGAGGAGCATTACTGAGTTATTTCAGGGATATAGCTTAGATACTCTTAGTGATGCATTTAAATACGAGTATTTATATCATGATGATCACCATAAAAATGAAAATTATGTAGCTTTGCTAAAATATGGAGTGGGGCATTATCCCATGAATTTTATTTTAAGGAATTATCCTGTTATGGATATCAAAAATTTTACCTGTGCAGTAAAGACAAATGTAGATTATTTAGATGAAATAATAGTTAATATAATGAATTTAGGCCTACCGATTTATGCAGTTAGCGGTTTGGATTTCGACTTACACACCTTTCAAGTAATTATTCCAAGTGTAAGTGAAGCTGAAAATATCCTTCCTGCAAGAAAACTTCGTTCTGACGCTCATGACAGCATTTATTCAAATTTAAGTGAAGTAGACAGAAAATCATGCCTAAAAATAGCAGATTATTGTTCTGAACTTTGGGCAAATGGAGATAAAACTATGGTTCAGCTATTAGATATTTCTAATTATTCTATTTACGAAAGATGTGAAACTCAAGTTGATGGTATTCAGTCTTCCCTCTTTATAAGTATGTTATATATTAAGGCAAAAGAGTGGGATAAGGCCTATGAGTATATGTTACATTTTCTCTCTGAAATAAAAATAATTAATGGAATTAATAAAGAAAACTTCATTTATTATTCTTTGTATAGCAATGCACTTGATATGCTAAGAAAAGGCGCAAGTAAAGATTATATTCTGGAATCTATAAAAATGATTGATCCACAAACTTTTGATGAGCTTCAAGGTGTTTTATTTAATAATGAAGACATTTTTATAAACTTCCCCAAGCTTGAATCAGAATCTTTACTTGCTTATAGTGAATCCCTTAGAAATTGCTTTGAGGCTGAAAAAACATGCTTAAATAGCCTTCTATGTAGGTAACTATATGAGAAAATTAAGTAATTATGTAGAGATAATAAAAACAGATATGGGATACTTGTTGTTTAATAAGCTTAATGAAATGATTGTAGAATTTGAAACTAAATACATTTGTGCGAGAAAAGATGGCTTTTTTGTAAATACCGTTGATAGAGATGACTTAGACGAATTAGAAAACAACGATTTTTTTATTACTGATGAACTTGTGCAAGATAGAATACGGAAAATGGAAGCATCAAGAAATGTAACTAATATTACTAATATTACCATCAGTGTTACTGAACAATGTAATTTGAGATGTAGATATTGTTATCAACTGCAATGGGATAAGTATTTACCGTTATCAGATGACGAATTTTGCAACTATATATTGGAGTATATACAAGGAATTCTTAAAGATCTTCAAGAACACAATAGTAAGCTTGTTATTAACTATATAGGGGGAGAACCACTTTTAAAAGCTGAACTAATTTTAGTACTGACAGATAAGATTTTGAATCTAGTAAATTCAACAAATGATAAAATTGATATTGGCTTTCATATTGATTCAAATATAATGATGATAACAGAAGAATTTGTCAAGCATTTCCCTAAACTAACTATAAATACAACATTTTCATTACCAGAGGATCACAATACACTGCGCTCTAGTTCATTTGAGCAAGTTAAGTGCAAACTGGAAATGCTTAGAGAAGTTGTAAAATTGCCAAATTATAATTTAATTATTCGCTATAACACAAACCATATTAATAAGAATTATTTAGAGTCATTCTTGATTTTTCTTAACACCATTGGCTTAAAATGTGCAATTGATATTCAAAATATCTTTAATAATGAAAATGTAGAATTTATTAACAATTTATGTGATAGTGAATTTGAAGACTTATATATCTCTGAATTTGTACCACTTTTATTAAATTATGGTTATAACCCAAACATGAGTATCCCCTATGGTTTAGGGAGAAAATGTCAAGGCTCGAATATCTTAAGCTGTAAATTTTATTCAAATGGATCCAAAGTTCTTTGCGACGCGTTCCCACCCAAAGATGATCTTAGCACGAAATTATGCATAGAAAATGAACAGATTTTACAACCTCTCACAGATAATTGTGTTAAATGTTATGATTATCCTTACTGTGGGGGACCAAAACCTTGTGATAAGGAAAAATGTCAAGGCACTTTTAATAATAAAGAAATTATTAGAAAGAGAATTAAAATGTTTGCAAAATATCTATAATTACAAAGTTCAAAACTTGCAGAGCTTATTTATCTCCTTTTAAAAAACATATATTAATTTATACTTACATCTGGTAAAATTTAACATTGTGGAGCTAACTCTTTAAATGTCAACATTAAAATAAAAAATAAGGAAGTGTCGCAAAACTAGTCCGAATTCCTATTCACAGAAATATCAAGGTACTTTTGTAAAATAGATAATTCTATTTTACAAAAGCTCTAACAAAAAAAACTGAAGTCCCTATGGATTTCAGTTTTTTATTGTTAATACTTCTGATTATATAATCTTTTAATAAACTAAACAATACATAAAATTAATAGGCTTATTAAGGTGAATCTAAAAATAAATAACCGATGGTTTTGAGTGTAGATTAACCTTCCCATCCTTCTGGGAATTCAGCGTTGTGATATACGTTTTGTACATCATCATCATCTTCTAAAACATCTAACATCTTTTGGAATTTAGTCGCAACTTCTTCATTGATTTCAGTGTATGTGTCTGGAATCATTTTAACATCTGCTTCTAAGAATTCTATTCCGTTAGATTCTAAAGCTTCTCTCACAGTACCAAAGTCTTCTGGAGTTGTAGTTACTACAAATACTTCATCTTCAGCTACAAAGTCCTCAGCACCTGCATCTAAAGCCATCATCATTAACTCATCTTCATCTAGTTCATCAGTTTTTTCTATGATGATTTCACCTTTACTTTGGAACATGAAGCCTACACATCCAACGGTTCCCATATTTCCACCTTGTTTAGAGAAGGCGTATCTTACATTTCCTGCTGTTCTATTTTTATTCTCAGTAAGACACTCAACTATAACTGCTATTCCTTCTGGTCCGTATCCTTCATAGATTATAGTTTCATAGTTTACTGCACTTAACTCTCCTGCAGCTTTTTTAATTGCTCTAGTAATTGTATCATTAGGCATATTAGCTGCTTTTGCTTTTGCTATAACGTCTCTAAGCTTAGCATTTGTCTCTGGATTAGAGCCACCGTTTTTAGCTGCAACAACTATTTCCTTACCTATTTTAGTAAATATTTTACCTCTCTTAGCATCTGCTTTACCCTTTTTAGCTTGGATATTATGCCACTTTGAATGTCCTGACATATTAACTTCCTCCTGTACTATATATATAATTATTAACTTTAAAATCAATGTACCTATTATAACATAATATGTCTAATAATTTCAAATTTCAAGAGCTATCCTTCAATAGCTCTATAATATCTGTATCCTTCTTTAAATAAATACTCTTCATCCTCTTCACATATAGTTACTTTTCCACTAGTAGCCTCTACAAAATCTGCAATTATTGTTTCCTTATTTTCTACCTCTGTGAACAGTGATAACTCCACTTTATCTGTATATATGGTATCTTCAATATGCCAATTATTTGTACCACATAGGTATTGTATTTTACCTATTAAGTCATATTCTAAAGTAAATCTTAATTTTAAGCCCTTTACTTTTTCTACAACACCTGCTTCTTCAATGGCTGAAGAGGCTCCTTTAGAGTAAGCTCTGATTAGTCCGCCTCCCCCTAAAAGAATACCACCAAAGTAACGAGTAACTACCACCGCTACATCGGTTAAATCATTTTTCTTTATAACTTCTAAAACTGGAATACCTGCTGTTCCTTGGGGTTCACCGTCATCACTGTATCTTTGTATGCCTTTATTTTCTCCCACTATATAAGCATAAACATTGTGGGTTGCTTCTTTATGCATACTCTTTATTTCATTTACAAAGTTCTTTGCTTCTTCTTCAGTATTTACTCTCTTTATGTATCCTATAAATGTAGATTTCTTTTCTTGAAATTCTGAAGTAGCACTCCCTTTCACTGTAAAATAACTCATATTTAGACCCCCTCTATAATATTTAAAATAGATTACTGTACTCTAAACCATAATGAAGATTTATCCAAGACTATTAGCTCATAAGTATTATGGCTATTATGGTAAGTACTATAGCAGTAATCTCCTTCTTCCCTAATTTTTCTTTAAAGAATATAACTCCACAAAAGTTTGTGATTAAAATAGTTCCTGCACTTACCATAGGAAAGGCTATAACTGCTCTTACTTCTTCTAAGCCCTTTATTAAAAAGCTTGGCATTAATACATTAGGAATACCTACCATGACACCAAAACACATATCTATTAACTTTACTTTTCTATTTTTAATAATTAACATAATTAAACTTATAGTAAATCCTGTTAGGAAAGTATAAAATAAATATAAATTTTTATATTGTACCATACCAAAGTTTTGGAATAACTTTGTTACAAAATCTCCTCCACCAGCTAGTATAAAAAGAAGTATTAAATCTACTTTCATAGTATCTTTAACCTTTTGTTCTTCTTTGTTATTAAGATTTATAACTATTATAGCTATGATAGACAATATTATTCCTAATATAGGTAATAATTCTATGGTATCTCCTAATAGTATAACAGATAAAATTGTAGGTATTAATACTCCCAGCTTCATAAAAGTTGCAGATACAGATACTCCATTCTTTCCTACAGATTTTTGATATAGAATAAAACTTAAAAAATACAAAACACCTGTAATTATACCTAGAATTATTGCTAAAGCTCCTGTTCCTTCTTTAGAGAAGAGTTGTCCACTTATAAGTACCTGATTAAATTCCTGCATAAACATAGAAAACCAATTTATGTGGAAAATATTTAAACTTCCCATCATTATTATACTTGCCATCATTCCTGATAGATAATTTATGCTAGTTACCATATATCTATTGCTTTCTCTGCCTTCACTAAACTTAAATACAATAGCTATTAAAGAACTGCATAATATAGATAATAAAATATTAATCATTATTTTTATCTCCGTCACTCAAATTTTTAAAATTCATTTCTTTGTTGTCTCTTAGATTAATATAACTCTCACAAGCCTTTTTAATATACTCTTTATTAGTACTATTAAATAAAGCTCGGATTTTATCATCGGCTTCTCCACAGCTTATCTTCTGTAAGGACTTAACTGCATAACTTATTACTTGAGGATTTTTATCCTCCAAAGCTCTAATAAGAGCTCTCTCAGCTCTTGAATCACCTATTTTTCCAAGAGCTGAAATTGCCATTCTTCTAATATTTACATGATTATTAACTGTTGCCTTTATAAGTATATCTACTGTGACATTACTTCTAAGTTCACCCATTATCCATATGGCAGCTTCTTTGTCCTTAAGTCCTAGCTCCATATAGTTTTTAACTAAAAAGTGAATTAGCTTTTCTTTATTAACTCTATCTAAACTATTTAAAACCAAAATTCTCTCTTCCTTAGCTGCTAAGATTAGAGATTTAAAAAGATCTGATGATGATTCACTTTTAGCTAAAAACCTGTATTTTATTTTGCAATTTATAAGATGTTTTTGAATTGTAGCTCTATCTAAATTTCTAATTTTACATATGGCTTCTATAGATTTTCCTTCTAAGCTTAGAAAATAGCTGATTTCTTCATCACTATAATTTTCAATGAAATTCCAATCATATTTAACTAATCCTGTACTCAAATTTTCTCCCTACTCTCCCCTTGGAATAATGCTCTAATTTCTATCCTAACAATATAACGATACTTTAGTTACTATTATATAATATATTTTGAACTTTTGTTGTAGACCTCATCATCACCTTGAACTACAAGAATAGTACCTTCTTCACCATACTCTTCACTTTCTACCAAAGCATTTCTATGTAGATATGCAACTGATGAAGAATCACTATATGGTATCAATACTTTAAAGGTTTTTAATTTATAAGGAAGTATTTCTGTACATCTATTTAGCAACTCTTCAAAATTGATTTTATGTTTAGCTGATACTTCTAAAATAGAATAGTTATTAAATGTTTCCTTTAAAGAATTTAAAATATCATCATTAGAATTATCAATTTTGTTGAGCACCAATAAAGTTGGCTTATCTCCTGCACCTAATTCCTTAAGTACTTCCTCTACCACTGTTATTTGCTTTTCTGCTGCATTACTAGATGCATCTACTACGTGAAGTAATAAGTCTGAATAAACTACCTCCTCTAAAGTTGATTTAAAAGCTTCTACTAAATCGTGAGGTAATTTTCTTATAAAGCCTACAGTGTCTGTTACTGTTGCAACTCTATTGTCTGGAAGAGCCATAGCCCTGGTTGTAATATCCAAGGTTGCAAATAACATATCAGCCTCAAAAACTTTTTCTTTTACTGTAGCTGACTTAACTGGTGAGTATTCGCAAAGAGCATTTCTAAGGGTAGATTTTCCTGCATTAGTATATCCCACTAATGATATCTTAGAAATATTATCCTTACTTCTTCTTTCTCTTTGAGTTGCTCTTATACTTTTTATCTTTTCTAATTCTTTATTTAAATCATAGATAGTATCTCTAATCTTTCTTTTATCTGTCTCTAGCTTTTTCTCTCCTGGTCCCTTTGTTCCTATACCTCCTCCTGTTCTTGAAAGCATAGTTCCTAATCCACTAAGCCTGCTTAATCTGTATTTTAACTGGGATAACTCTACCTGAATTTTAGATTCCTTACTTCTGGCTCTCCTTGCAAATATCTCTAAAATAAGAGTAGTTCTATCAATTACCTTTGTTCCTATGGCTTGCTCTAGATTTCTTACTTGAGATCCTGATAATTCCTCATCAAATATTACTACATTTGCTCTTAGTGATTGTCTTAAATATGCTATTTCTTCAACCTTACCACTACCTATAAAATAGGCTGAATCAATCTTATTACGTTTTTGAAGTATTTCAAAAACTGGCTCTACATCACAGGCTTTAGTAAGTTCCTTCAACTCAGCTAGGCTTTCCTCATCTTCTATAGATACTAATATTGCTCTTTCTGAATTATCTTCCACTATGTTATCTACTTTAAAAACATCTTCAATATATCTAACCTTATCTAAAAACTTGTAGCTTAAAACTTTATCGATGGTTAAATTTTCAACTTCTTCTTCTATTAGCATGTTATCCTTCACATCACAGAAACCCATATTATAAATTAGAGGTTTATCCTCTGATACACCAATGGCAACTATACAATCTAGTTTTAATTTTAGAAGTGCAGATAAATCTAATGCGGATAGTTTAGGATTTCCATTGGGATGGGTATGGATTACTCTCACTTGAGATAATCTTCCCTCTCTAGTGTCAATCATAGGAACTTCAACTGTTGAGCTATCTCCGATGGCAACACTAACAACACTACCCTTTCTATCTATAGCAACGCTAACCTCTCTTTCAATTTCAAGGGTAACCTCTCTTAAAAGTTCTGCTAACTCTTCAGTTAATATGTCTGATTTTTGAAATCTCATATCATATATAGTTTCTAACTTTTTCAAGATGAAGTTTTTAACTCCATCAGTATTTCCATTTATCATATAATCATCTCCAAACTTTATTTTTTTATTAATAATTTTTCTACATTAAACAAACACTGCATTCTTATACATTTTATACTATTGACAATTTCACCTTAATTTTATACTATGAAAACATTAATGTAAATATAAATTGAGGTGTGATTACATGGAAGATAAACAAAGAAATGTTCTCTTTTCTAGAGAAGAAATCAATGAGGCTGTAGTTAAAATTGGAGCAAAAATTTCTAAGGACTATGAGGGAAAATCTGTTTACGTATTATCTCTACTTAGAGGAAGCTTCATATTTGCTGCTGACTTAGTTAGAGAAATTACTGTACCTACAACTATAGGTTTTATGACTACATCAAGCTATGGTCATGGTGAAGAAACTAGTGGTACTTGTAAAATAGTTCAAGATGTACCTGATAATATTGAAGGTATGGATGTACTTGTAGTAGATGACATTGTAGATAGTGGTATTACTATGAACTTTGTGGTTGAACACGTTAAAAAATTGGGTGCTAAAAGTGTAAAATGCTGTACTCTTTTAGATAAACCAGAAAGAAGAACCGTAGAAATATCTCCAGACTATTGTTGTTTTGAGATTCCTGATTTATTTGTAGTTGGATATGGCTTAAATTATGGTGACTTATATAGAAATATTCCTTACATATTTAACTGGGAATCTAAATAATAATTTTACAAATGTTTTAAATAACTAATATAAATTAGTAGAAGAATAAACATGAAAACATACTAAAAGCTAATATTAACCTATTAACTTCTAGTATGTTTTTAATTTATTAAATTTATATTTTTACATTAATATAATTTTCTACTTAATAGCCTCTACAATTAAAGGAAGAGCATTTCCTGTATAGGTACTTCTATTAAAATCATCGTAGCTCCAGGATTTTTCAAATCCAACTTCCTTTAACATTTCAAATAACTCTTGATTTTCTAACATAAATAGATCTACTGTATTTTCTAAAATCTCATTATTTTCTTTATCAGTTATTCTTCCTGTAAATTTTACAATATCACTATCTGGTTTAATACTATAAAACCTTTCAAATTTAACTTTAGGACCATCAATAAGAGGCAATTCTTTAATATGTTCCCTCTTCACCTTATCAAAATTAATAGTTTGAATACATAATGGTGAATCCTTTTTTAATACTTCATAGCATCCTTTTAAAAATTCTTTTATTTGACTTTTTCCGCCTAGGTGAGGAAGTACATTCCCTATACATACAATACCATTAAACTCTTCTCCAAAGGACTTAGCTATAGTTTTCATATCCATAACTTCAAACTTCAAAGTATCACTTTCCTTATACCTGTCCTTAGCTATTCTTATCATTTCTTGGTCTAAGTCTATGCCTAAAGCCCTATATCCTTGTGAAGAAATATATTCTGTAGTTTCTCCAGTACTACATCCAATATCTAAAACAAATCCACCCTTTTCTATATTCTTTAAAGCAAACTTCTTTTTACCTAATGGTGCTGGAAAAATATCATCATAATATTTAGCTAAGGCATTATAAAATTTTATACATTGATCCATACTACTCATCTCCTGTTCATTAATTCTTTATTCTATAGGAAATTCCTACTTTTTAAATTAATCATATCTTTTCATATATCTATATTTATTTACATAAATAGTACACTATAAAAAGAATTTATTCAGTGATTAACATCACACTTTCTAATTACCGTTAAGATCCATTTGGATTGCAGTACTTGGTACCCTTCCAACTATAATGGTTTCAACTATAGGTATCTCATTAACTATTTCTAATTCACTAGAAGATACTGCCATAATCATCTTTACTCTAGTGGTGGTTTCTATATAAATTTTATGCCTAGTTTGATTTATTCCTGCATCTTCAAACTCGGATATATATCTAGTAGTAATATGCCCTATAGGCCGCATTCTTATTTTTACATCTGGACCAAGTCTAGCTAAAATATTATTTTTAGTCACATATCCCATGGGTATCTTTATGTCTACTTTAGATTTTTCCTCTAATTCTTCTTGCGCCTTTAATACAGTTAATGTAGCAATTTCGCTTAGTTTTAAAGTATCTGCTGACATCATTATGATGTTTCCATCATTATCCTTATCAAATTTTATTATATCATTATAATTAAAATTCTTAGAGTATTCCTGGAAAATTGTTTTATTTACTGTATTAGTGACCTCTGCTCTCATCTGTGCATCTGCCACTAATTTAACCGTTGGCATTATAATTTTATCTAAAGTATATATAAAAGTTATTAAAAAGGTCATAATTAAAAAAATTATTATGGTAAATTTTAACTTTAATGATGATTTCATAGTATTACTCCTTCATAAATGTGGTATAATGTTAATAAATGTATAATATGTTACATAAAATTATTAATATCTAATATATGTATATGTATAAGAACTTCATTGAAGAATACTATATTGTATTTATATTAGCATATAAGTTATAATATAGTATCGAAGATATGTTCATCATAAAAGGAGGAGAATATGGGAGAAAATAAAAAAATTAAACCTAAGCAAAAAAAGCCCAAGAAGAAAAGTCGTAAAGTCTTTAAAGTAATATATATAGTTTTACTACTTTTAATCATAACTTGTGCTGCTGCTGGTTTTGGTATTATATCTGGCATGATTAAAACAGCTCCAGAGCTTGATCTTGATATATTTTTATCTAATGGAGAAACTACACTTCTATATGACAATAAAGGAAAAGAAATGGATGAGTATAAGACTCCTGAAAAGAGAATATCTGTAGATATATCTACAGTACCTAAATATCTACAGGATGCCTTTGTAAGTATTGAAGATCAAAGATTTTTAGAACATAAAGGTGTTGACATTAGAAGACTTGGAGGAGCTGTAATCCAAGATGCTAAAATAATTCTTGGTTTATCAAATGACGAAATTCAAGGTGCATCAACTATTACTCAACAGTTGGTTAAATATAAGTTTTTCCTTGAAGATTCTATAAATAATAGGGCTAATATAGAAAGAAAAGTTCAAGAGATTTATTTGGCACGTAAGTTAGAAAAGCTTCTATCTAAGGAACAAATTCTTAACGAATACATGAATACTATCTTTTTAGGTGGTAATGCTCACGGAATTGAAGCTGCTTCAACCATGTATTTTGGAAAATCTGTATCAGATGATTTAACCCTTAAGCAATGTGCATTTTTAGCAAGTGCTGCTCAGAATCCAACTATATCTTACATGAATGCCTATGAGGCCTTTGAAAAAGAAGAAGCCTTTGACTCACCAAGAACTAAATTAGTTCTTGCTAAAATGCTAGAGCTTGGAAAAATAACTCAAGAAGAATACGATACTGCTTTAGCAGAACCTCTTATGCTAAATTTCTCAACTTTAGAGGGTGACAAAATGGTTTATGAATGGTTTTCGAGACCTGTAATAAAACAAGTTGCTAAGGATTTAATGAAAACTTATGGATATACTGAAGCTGAAGCCTATGAAAAAATCACCTTTGGTGGTTTAAGAATATATACAACCATGGATAGAAAACTTCAGGATTCAGTACAAAAAATTATGAACAATTATCTTAAAGATACTCAAGGCTCTAAGGCAGATGGAGTTCAAACCTCAGCTATAATAACAGATTATCTTAAAGGTGAAGTTAAAGTTATAATTGGTGGTATTGGTGATCAACCAGCTATGTCTTATAATAGAGCTATCTCTGTTGGAAAGGATGGTCAAACCTTCCTACGTTCACCAGGTTCTAGTATAAAGCCACTTACTGTATATGCTCCAGCTATTGAAGGTAAAACTTTAACTGCAGGGTCGGTGTTTGTAGATGGTCCATTACCAACTTCTATTGGTTCTAAATATCCAGATAAAGGCGGTCCTTACGTTCCAAAAAACTGGAATTACCAATTTGATGGATATATTACTATCCGTGATGCTCTTGCTCTTTCTAAAAATACTGTGGCTGTATCTGTAGTTGACAGAATAGGTCTAGATACCTCTGCATCCTATGGAGAAAAATTTGGGTTAAGTATAACTGATAGAGATAGAACTAGTATTTCTGCTTTATCTCTAGGTGAAATAGATGGAACTACACCTTATGAAATGGCTCAAGCCTTTGGTACCTTTGGAAATCAAGGAAATATGACTACTTCAAGAATATATACTAAGGTTACTGATAAGAATGGTAAAGTTCTACTTGAGCCAAAACTTGAATCTAAGCAAGTGATTTCTCCACAAACAGCTTATATTGTTTATGATATGCTTGAAGGTTCTGTGAACAACACAGGTCCACAAGCAAGATTTGGGAATATGGAAGTTAGAGGTAAAACTGGTACCTCTGAATCTACCAAAAACCTTTATTTCAGTGGATTAACACCTTACTACTCAGCTGCTGTATGGATGGGCTATGATAATAGTAAGGAATTACCTTTTACTAGTAGTAGCGTTCCAGCTGGTCTTTGGGGTAAGATTATGGCAGCAGCTCATGAGGGACTTGAAAATAAATCTCTTCAAGCTCCTGGTGGATTAACTAGTGCTTATATTTCTAAAGATTCTGGAACCCTTCCAACGGCGCTTACTAAGAAGGATCCTAGGGGAAATAGAATTTACTCTGAAATCTTTATAAATGGTACTCAACCAACTACTCTGGATAATATCCATGTGGAACTTGACGTTGTAAAGGCTGCTGATGGTAAATACTACTTACCTTCTGATAAAACACCTAAAGATAAAATACAAAAAGTAGTATTTATAACTCGTGATACTAGATTGTATTCTGGTAACATGCTTGATAATAAATATCTAGCTCCAGTAGATAAAGATCCTACAGAATATAAAGATGAAGAAAAAGATAAAGATAAAGACAAGGATAAAGATAAAATACCTAATCCTAATAAACCAGGTGAAAATACAAATCCTGGTGAAGATACAAATCCAGGTGATACAACTACACCTCCTGTAGAACCATCTGATCCTGGTGGTGATACTGGAGATGAAGGTAATGATGGTAATACTGGAAATAGTGAAATTAAGCCCGAAGCTTTCAATCATCTGTTAAATATCTATGCTATGATCCCTAAAATATTTAGTAATGGTATAAGAGGTTAATTATTTTATTATAAAATTAAAGTCTTCTCAAATTTGTTAATTTGAGAAGACTTTTTATATGTCTACTTAGTTTTAGAGTCAAATAGAACTGACATCATATATCCAAATACTACAGCTGCCGCTATACCTGCTGAAGTAGCACTTACACCTCCTGTGACAATTCCTAATAAACCATTTTTATCAACTTCCTCCATAACACCTTTAGCTAAGGAATATCCAAATCCAGGTAGAGGAATCCTAGCTCCCGATAAACCAAACTCAGCTATCTTTTCATATATGCCAAATCCTTGAAGAACTACCCCTGATACCACAAATATAACTAATATTCTAGATGGAGTTAATTTTGTTGTATCCATTAAAACTTGACCTATCACACAAATGATTCCACCAACTACAAAAACCCTTAGAAAATCTCCCCACATATTTATTCACCCCCAAACTCTAGAGCAATGGCATGGGCTATACCTGGTATAGTTTCACCTTGATAGTTAGATATGGTGCTTAGAAGAGCTCCTGTAGCAATTAGTAATACCTTTTTATATTTTTTCTGTATCATCCCTTTATAAATCATACTACTCATAACTGTAGCAGAACATCCTGCTCCACTACCTCCACAGTTGGTACTCTGTGACTTACAATCAAATATTTCATCACCACAATCAATATAATTTGATCCTATATTATAGCCATATTCCTTTAATAACTCAGTAGTTATTTGCTTACCAACAGAACCTAAATCTCCACTGACAATGATGTCGTAATTACTAGGCTTCCTACCTGTGTCTTGAAAGTGTTGTTTTATAGTATCAACTGCTGCTGGAGCCATGGCTGCTCCCATTTCATTAGGGTCAGTTATTCCATAATCCTTTACCTTACCAAGGGTAATATGAGTTACACGAGGTACATTATTTCCCTTTTTAGCTAATACCACTGCTGCTGCACCTGTAACTGTCCATTGAGATGAAGGAGCCCGCTGACTTCCCATTTCTAGAGGCACTCTAAACTGACGCTCTGATGACGAGAAATGAGATGAAGATACTGCCATCATATGATTACCTATATCTGCTTCTAAACATATTGACGCTAGTGAAAGTGCTTCTATAAATGTAGAACATGCCCCATATAAACCCAAAAATGGAATATCTACTTCTCTTGCCATAAAACAAGAGGGCATTAATTGATTTATTAAATCCCCGGCAAAAACATAAGAGATATCTTGTTCTTTAAGGTGTGCTTTTTTAAGTACTTCTTGAACTACATGTAATTGCATTTTACTTTCTGCCGATTCAAAGGTCTTACAACCACATAAATCATCCTCTAGAATCTCATCAAAATTATCCTTTAATGGACCTTCCCCTTCTTTGGGACCAACAACGGTATATGTAGCTATAAGTCTTGGTTTTGTCAATAATTCTACTGTTTGTAATCCTACTTTTCTTCCCATATTATTACCACCTAAAAATATAATATAATATTCCAAGTATAACAGAGGCACTAATGCTATAAACAAGCACTGGTCCTGCTATAGTAAACATCTTTGATGCAACTCCAAACACATATCCTTCTTTTTTAAATTCTATGGCTGGTGATACAATAGAGTTTGCAAAGCCTGTTATTGGGACTACAGATCCAGCCCCTGCATAATCTCCAATTCTGTCATATATACCTATCCCTGTTAATAGGGCTCCTAGAAATATCATAATAACTGTTTCCCATGCAGTAGCTTGTAATTTATCTTGACCTAAATAAATCAATGTTTTAAATATAATCTCTCCAATTACACATATTAATCCACCAGTCCAAAAGGCTCTGAAAGAATTCTTAAATATAGTAGGTTTAGGTTTGGAACTTTCATATACATTTTGAAACTTAGCTTTTATTTTAGTTTCTTTTACTTTCATTATTATCCTCCTAACATCAAAATTGTAAAAGTATTAATGATAGTATCTGCATTTTACTAAAATTTAAACAAAAAAAGATGCTTACGCATCTTTTTCAAATTTACAAATTAAAAACTTATGATTTTTTTAACTTAAAATCACAAAAGCTAAGAACTCTGTTTACCCGATGACTATCAGCTCTAATACTCCCACTTCTTCAAAGTGGTAGTAAAGAGCTGTTACGTCCCTGGATAACGATTTCTAACCTTCGAAGAAGCTAAGAACTCTGTTTACCCCGATAGCCTATCTCTCATGATTTTTAGAACTTTTTTTTCAATTCTAGAAACTTGTACTTGACTTATGCCCATCATCTTAGCTACTTGAATTTGAGTTTTATCTTTAAAATATCTAAGTATTATAATTTGCCTTGATTTAACATCCAATTTATTTAAGGCTTCCTTCAACGCTAGCTTATCAATTACCTCATTATCTTCTTCATAATCCTCACTAAGCTTATCTATAAGTAATACTGGAGCTCCGTCATCTTGATGAATAGTGTCATATAGGTATTGCATGCTACTAGCAGATTCTAGTGCAGTGATTATGTCTTCTTTATCTACCTTTGAATAATCTGACAATTCTTCAATGGTAGGTTCTCTTCCAAGTTCTTTAGTTAATGCATCCTTATCATAATGTAACTTTCTAGCCGTATTTTTAATGCTTCTACTTACCTTTATCATTCCATCATCTCTTAAAAATCTTTTTATTTCTCCTATAATCATTGGAACAGCATATGTAGAAAATTTTACATTAAAGTTCTCGTCAAAGTTATTTATAGCTTTCACTAGGCCTATGCATCCTATTTGAAATATATCATCGTACTCATAGCCTCTATTTAAAAACTTTTTGCTTATAGAAGAAACTAAAGGTAAATTCATTTCTGTTAAATATTCTAAAGCTTCATTATCTCCTTCTTTAGCCCGTTTTATTAGTTCTTTATTATCGTCATAATTATAGTTATTATTTCTATGAATTTTCTCACTCATATTTTTCACCTATCTTACAGTGTTGAAAGCTTTTTTCATTGTTACAGTTGTTCCCTCACCCTTTACAGATTCTACTATTAGGCTATCCATAAAAGTTTCCATAACTGTAAAGCCCATTCCTGATCTTTCTAAGTCAGGTCTAGATGTATATAGAGGTTGCATTGCCATGTCTACATTATCTATTCCTGCACCATTATCTATTACTTTTACTGTAAACTCATTTTCAATAATTGTAGCCTCTAATTTTACAAAGTTACCTTCACTTTCATTGCCATAGCCATGAATAATTGCATTGGTAACTGCTTCTGATACTGCAGTTTTTATATCACTAAGCTCGTCTAATGTAGGATCTAACTGCGCAGCAAAAGCTGCTATTACAACTCTTGCAAAGCTTTCATTTTTAGATAAACTACTAAATTCAACTTTGATTTTATTTTCCATATCATTAATTCCTCCCACTAAATGTTCCTTAGTGCTTCTTCAACATTTTCATACATTGAAATTATTTTAAACATACCTGAAAGCTCAAATATTCTCTTAACCGTAGGCGTAACATTTGTTAAGCACACCTTGCCACCCCTTAAGGACATCTTCTTATATCTTCCTATTACTGCCCCAATTCCTGAACTATCCATAAAATTCACACCAGAAAAATTGAAAATTAAAGCCTTATATCCATCTTTATCTAAAATATCATCAATCCTAGTTCTAACTTCTTCTGCACTATGATGATCAAGTTCTCCTTGAAGTGTAACTACGATTTTGTCATCTAATGGTTCAAACCTAAGTAACATATGCTTCCCTCCAACCTATATTATATTCATAAATTTTTACATTTAGAACATACACTAATTATACACTATATTGTTAATTCGTTACAGTTTTTTCCAAAATTTATTTGAGAAATTTAATACAAAAATATTTACTTGTCAACATATTTTTACATTCATCGCCTTAATTATTTTACATTTAAGCATAATTCTCATATTTACACAAATATTCCTGATTTAAAACTTAGCAACTTAGCGTAATAAAAATTAGAGGTATTGTTTCTCTTTATCTTATTAATTTTAAAATTATTTAGTGAGTTCTTCATATTTATAACTATATTTATAAAAATAATCTTATTAAAAAAGAGAATGTACTCAATGGATATTCTTCCTTGAGACATTCTCTTTAATCTTGTGTTTGTAATTATCTTAAGCTACATATGTTGATTTACAATAGCTAATATCTCTTTTTGCTTTTTCATACCATCTTCACTTAATCTTTTTAATTCACTTCTAATTTCCTCTGTATAAGCTTCATCTTTTATAGAAGAAAGATTTATTTTTACATTTAAAATTGCTCCTTCTATAGCACTTTGAGCTAATAATGCTGCTACACCACCATCAGAAATAGCGTTTTTATTACCATATTTAACACATACTAAGATTCCTTCATAAATTTCATAGGATCTTCTTGCTACTTTTAATGGTACTTGTGTTGCCGCCTTATACCCTAATTGTATTTTAGTACTCCTAGCAGCTTTTTCTTCATCAGTGTCCTTAGGCATTTTAAATGCAGCCATAAGTTCGTTGAAAGCTTCTGTATCTTCATTCATAAGGTCTAGGAATTCATCCTTTTCTCTTCCTGATACTTCTAAATATTTATTTACTAATGCCTTCTCTTCCTCATTTAATGCTTCATAAGCTTTTTTGCCTACAGTTAAGTTAAAAACCATTGATGATAATGCACTAGATAATGATGCACAAAGAGCTGCTACACTTCCACCACCTGGAGCTGGTGAATTTGAGCCTAATTCTCCAATAAACTCTCTCACAGTTTTTGTATCTAACATAAATATTCCTCCTATATTACTTATTTTTTTCTCTATCTACAACTATCTTACCATTTTTTATTACCTTGTCTATAGAATTTATTCCAAAGTGATAAACTAGATAATTTAAGTTTTTGCTATTAAATATAGCTATATCTGCCTTTTTACCTTTTTCTATAGAACCAACAGATTTTTCTCTATTAATAGCACAAGCTGCATTTATAGTCATGGCATTGATTATCTCATTAGGAAGCATTCTCATCCCAAAACATGCAAAGGTCATAACATTTTGCATGGATTCAGTAGGAGATGTTCCTGGGTTACAATCTGTAGCAAGTGCAACGGCCACGTTATTATCAATCATATCTCTTGCTCTTGCAAACTTACCAAGCATTAAATAGAAAGCTGTAGAAGGCAATAATACTGCTACCACATCATTTTCACTTAAAGCCTTTATTCCTTCATCAGAAGCTGCTATTAAATGCTCTGCTGAAATACATTTCAACTCTCCTGCAAGCTCTGCTCCCTTAACAGATTCAACTTCATCACCATGAAGCTTGAGTTTCATTCCATATTCTCTACCCTTTTCAAGGATTTTTCTACATTCCTCAGTAGTGAATACCCCTTCTTCACAGAAGCAATCTATAAATTCTGCTAAATTTTCTTTTGCTATACCTGGTATCATTTCTTCCATTATAAGTTTTATAAAACCTTCTCTATCACCTTTATATTCCTTAGGAATAGCGTGGGCTCCCATAAAAGTAGATACCACATCTATTGGATGAGTCTTATCTAATCTTTTATTTACTTCTAATATTTTTTTCTCAGTCTCTAAGTCTAAACCATAGCCTGATTTACTCTCTACAGTAGTTGTACCGTGATTTAACATTATATTAAGTCTACTTTTAGCTTCTGCTACTAATTCATCTAGAGATGCTTTTCTAGTGTTTTCTACAGTACTTAATATTCCTCCACCCATATTTAGGATTTCAATATACCCTACCTTATTTAATTTTAGAGGCAATTCATTTTCACGACTTCCACTATAAACTAAATGAGTATGGGGATCTACAAGTCCCGGTGTAACTGTTTTGCCTTTACCACTAATAATTATGGTATCTTCATCTATATAAGATTTATATTCTTCATCTTTTCCTACAGCAGATATTATATCGTCTTCTATAAATACAAAACCATTTTCTATGATATTGGCATCATTCATTTCTTTGCCTTTTTTTCTATGACTACCTTCACAGGTAACCAGGCAATCAATATTCTTAATTAATATAGACATGTCTTTCAACTCCTAAGCTATTTTATTCGCTTATTCTTCTTTCTAGTATTTGATCCATAGAGAAATTCTCTATTTGAAGATAGTATTCAGCACTATTGATTAAGGCAGCCATTGGTACAAGTCCTATAACTTCACTACCAACTACTGGTACTCCATAGCGTTTTGCTTCCATCTTAACCATTTCAAAAGCTCTGTATACTGCTGTTTTTTCATAGTTTACTAAGTTCATAGATACTTGTGCTATATTTCTATCTTCAAGCATTACTCCCATAGCCTTTGCAAATCTTAATCCGCCACCTAAATGTCTAACTGTCTTAGCAATGGTATCTGCTATTTGTAAATTGTCTGTACCTAAATTTACATTGAAGGCTACTAAAGGTTGTCTTGCAGCAATAGCAACGCATCCACCCTTAACATTAACTTCTTTTGGACCATAGTCTGGTGCCCATTTATCTTCTTTTATTTTTTCAAAGAAGCCTTCATATTGACCTTTTCTTACCGTTGCTAAATTTTCTCTATGTGAAGCTGTAGCTGCTTTTTCATATAAATATACTGGAATATTAAATCTTTCTGCAATTACTTTACCAACTCTATTAGCTATTTCTACGCACTCTTCCATGGTAATTCCATCGATAGGTACAAATGGAACTACATCTAGAGCACCCATTCTTGGATGAGCTCCTGTATGAGCACTCATATCTATATTTTCATAAACCTTTTCTGCCATATTTATTATTGCTTTCTCTAGAGCTTCCGGTTCTCCTACCACAGTAACAACAGATCTATTATGGTCTGCATCACTAGAATAGTCTAGTAACTTTACGCCTTCTACTCCTCTAAATACATTTACTATAGCTTCAATTTTTTCCTTGTCTCTACCTTCACTAAAGTTAGGTATACATTCTACTATTCTTGCCATAATTAACTCCTCCTATTTATTTACAGTTGATACCAATACCTATATTTATAGATATTGGTATCAACTTTTATTTTAAAATTACAATATACTAATTCTTTAAAATTTTTAAGGTTGCATTAATAATTAACCTTAACTACTTCTTCAACTTTATTAGCTAGATCTCCACTACGAAGAAGATCTGTAACCTTATCTATCTCTTTATACATAACTACATCATTTTCTATAAAGTTAACTGCATTTCTAACTGATTCATAGGCAACTTTAGTACCTTTACCTAAGGTATAATCCTCTCTAAAATCAATAGCTTGACATGCTGCTAAAATTTCAGTAGCTACTACTCTCTCTGCATTTCTTATTATATCCCTTGCCTTTCTAGCTGCTATTGTACCCATGCTAACATGATCTTCTTGGTTTGCAGAAGAAGGTATTGAATCAACACTAGCAGGGTGAGCAAGGATTTTATTTTCAGAAACTAAAGCTGCTGCTGCATATTGAGTTATCATAAATCCAGAATTTAAGCCACCATGTTTAACAAGAAAAGCTGGAAGATCATTTAATTGATAGTTAATTAATCTTTCAAGTCTTCTTTCAGATACATTGGCAATTTCACTCATAGCTATACCTAAGAAGTCAAAAGTTACTGCCATAGGTTGACCATGGAAGTTTCCTCCTGAAATAACGTCTCCTTCCTCTGTTACTATTGGGTTATCTGTTACTGAATTAATCTCTATTTCTACTTTATGTTTTGCATAATTTAATGCATCCTTAGAAGCTCCATGAATTTGTGGTATACATCTTAAGGTATATGCATCCTGTACTCTAATTTCCCCTTGAGATGTCACAAGAGAACTTCCATCTACTAAAGCTAATATGTTCTTTGCTGTTTCAATTTGCCCTTCATGAGGACGTATGTTATGAGTTCTTAAATCAAAAGCATCTCTTATTCCTCTTAGTGCTTCTACTGTTAATGCAGCAGCTATATCGCCACTCTTAATTAAGTTTATTCCATCCCATAAAGCCAATGCTCCAACAGCAGTCATAACTTGAGTACCGTTAATTAATGCAAGACCTTCTTTAGCTATTAATTGAACTACTTCTATACCAGCTTTATTCATAGCTTCTCTACCACTTATTATTTTACCCTGATACTCAGCTTCTCCTTCTCCTAACATTGGTAATACCATATGAGATAATGGTGCTAAATCACCAGATGCTCCTAAAGACCCTTTCTCCGGTATTACTGGATGAACTCCCTTATTTAGCATATCCACCAAGGTTTGTAGTGTTGATAATCTTATTCCTGAGTATCCTTTGGATAAAGCATTAGCTCTAAGCAAAATTATTGTTCTCACTATATCTGTATCAAGGCTGTTTCCAAAGCCACAAGCATGAGATATAATTAAATTCCTTTGAAGAGTTTTGCAATCTTCACCTGATATAGATACATCAGAAAATTTTCCAAACCCTGTAGTTATTCCGTAGACTACTCTATCTTCTTCAACAATTTTATCTACAATTCCTCTAGACTTTTCTACTCTTTTTATGGCTTCTTCACTAAGCTCAACTTGATAATTATTTCTAGCCACATTTACTATGTCTTCAAGTCTTAAGTCATTTCCATTGATTATTACTTTATTCATTAATATCTCCCCTTTACAATATACTTACCTCTATAATTACTATTCTTTATAAAATCAAAATAACCTTTTAATTACTTCGTCGGAATATTATGAATATTTTTAATGTATTATCATTTTAACTTACTAAAGAATTAGTTATTCAGCTAAAAAAAGTGTTAAAACAGTATTATTCTTATATATTGTATAAATAAATAAATTTATACTATTTAATATTATATATATATTTTTTTATAATGTTAAAAGACTGTATCAGAATAGTTTTGCAAATTACACTGATACAGTCTTCCTAATTCCTAATAGTATCCTTAGCCAATTCAATCATAGCTAAGATAATAATAGTACTTCCAATTATTATTTTAAAAGACATAGATTCTCCTAAAATAATGACTCCTAAAACTAAAGAAACTATAGGCTCTAAAGCACTAAAAATAGCTGAATTAGTCGGTCCTATTAACTTTACTCCTTTTAAGAATGCCATTAAAGCAACAACGGTAGATATAAATGCAATCAACAATATAGATATAATTCCATAAAAATTGATTGGATTATTGAAACTATTAGTAACAATTCCTGTAGTACTTCCAACTATTGCTGAAATAATAGATATATAGAATGTCATAACATAACTATCTATATTTTTAACTTTATCATTAGAAGCGCCTAGAACGTATATAGCATAACATAATGCAGATAACAACACCAATACTACTCCAATAGTATTAATGCTTCCAACCTTAATATCTAACATTATAAATACACCTATAGTAGTTACCATCAAATATAAAAACTTTTTTAATTTAAACTTTTCTTTGTATATTATTATGGATAAAATCATAACCATTAAAGGATATGTATGTAATATCATTCCTGCTATACCTACATCTATATAATTATAGGATGTAAATAATAGTATAGATGTCATAGAATATCCTATAACTCCCATAAATAATATAAGTTTTATTTGTTCTTTACTTACCCTAAGTGAAAGTTTTTTAGTTTTTATATATATAAACAGTATTATTGATGCAAAAGTAAACCTTAGGGCTAAGGTATTTATCGCATTTGCACCACCCTTATATGCAAGCTTTGCTAAAATTGGCATTATTCCAAAGGCTATAGATGCTATTGCAATATAAAAAATTCCCTTAATTTTATTGCTACTCTTGTCCATGATTTTACCCCTCCCCTACTAAATCAACATGTATATTAAAATTTTAATATATATGAAAGGTACATCACAAATTAATTCTATATTAATTTATAGTTATCATTATTATAGCTGTGTTCGTGCTATTGTTCTTTATAACTACATCTGTTTTCTTTTAGTATATAACCTTGTATAACCCTAAAATAATTATTTCTATTCTATCTTTAAAAAGCTCCCTCTCTCTTAAATACTTTAAAAAAAGTAGTAAATAATATTTTTATATCGTACCAAATAGAAAAGTTACATATATAAGTTAAATCATAGTAAATAGTTTTTCCTAATTCTATTTCTCCTCTTCCACTAACTTGTGCAAGTCCTGTTATTCCAGGTAATACTAATAATCTTTGATAATAGTTTTCTGGATAATATTTTACAACTTCAGGTATTTCAGGTCTTGGTCCAACTAAGCTCATATGTCCAAATAAAACATTAAATAGTTGTGGTATTTCATCAAGGCTTGTGTTTCTCAAAAAACTACCTACTTTTGTGATTCTATTATCACTCTTACTCTGAAATACAAAGTTATCCATATTAGTTGGGTCTATTTGTAATTCTCTCTTACTTTCAGCTGATACCACCATAGTTCTGAATTTATATATGGTGAAATTTCTTCTATCTTTTCCTACTCTAACTTGCTTAAATAATACTGGTCCCTTACTATCTAGTTTTATTGCTAAAGCAATAACTAAATATATTGGAAGTAATATCACTATACCTATAAAAGATAATATAATGTCAAAAATTCTTTTTACTCCAAATTGAATTTTTTTATCCTCTATTTTTTCCTTTATATCTATTACTATATTATTCTCCAAAATAATTCCTCCTTGTACGAACACAAAATTATTATATCATTTATTTCATAAAAAAAATATTTTTAAATTATTATGAATTTATTATTACATATCTATATTATGTGAATTTGTAATATAAATATATATATTTATGACTATATTTCATACAAATTTAACTATTTTTCATCTCTTTTGTTAAATTATAAATTAAAAGATCTAATTCCATATAAAAACTAGATCCTTTAACTTTTATATTTATTTGTGGTAATTACTTATAATATGTGTAACTGCATTAATTACATCTTGAACATCTTCATCTGTCATCTTTGGATACAATGGTAATGAAAGTATAGTATCAAAGTAACTTTCAGCTACTGGGAAATCCCCTTCCTTATAACCAAAATTCTCTCTATAATAGCTCATTAAATGCACTGGTATAAAATGAACACTGGTACCTATGTTAGCTTCTCCCATAAGTTCTATAAACTTATCTCTATCAATTGTAAGTTTATCAAGCTCTAGTCTTACTACATAAAGATGCCAAGAATGAGTAGTATAATCTGCTTCTGGTGGAAGTTTAATTCCATCAAGTGTAGAAAAGCCTTCTTTATATTTCTTTACAATCTCTTTCCTTCTATCTTGCATTGCAGATAATTTATTCATTTGTGTCTTAGCAAGAGCTGCTTGAATGTCGAACATATTATACTTATGACCAGGATATTCTATATCATATCTCCAAGCTCCACCTTTTCCATATCTATTCCATGCAGCTTTGCTCATACCATGAGTTGACATTACTCTTGCTTTTTCAGCTATGTCTTCGCTGTTAGTTGTAAGCATTCCACCTTCACCTGTACATATATTTTTAGTTGCATAGAAACTAAAGGATGCACAATCACCTTTTTTACCTATTAGATCACCCTTATAAAAAGTATCAATTGCATGAGCTGCATCTTCTGATACGAAAAGATCATATTTTTCTGCTATAGCTCTAATTTTATCCATATCACAAGCATGACCTGTATAATGTACTGGAACTATAGCAGTAGTTTTATCTGTTATCTTCTCTTCTATCTTATTTACATCTATACAAAATGTTTCTGGATCTACATCTACAAATACAGGAGTTGCTCCTACATGAATTATTGTATTAGCTGTAGCTGCAAAAGTAATTGGAGTTGTTATAACTTCATCTCCTGGTTTAACTCCTCCAGCTATCAAAGCAATATGTAATGCAGCTGTAGCAGAATTCATAGCAACAGCATATTTAGCACCTGTATATTCTGCAAATCTCTTTTCAAATTCTATAGTTCTTGGTCCCTTAGCTACCCAGCCTGATTTTAATGTTTCTACAACCTCATTTATATCTTCATCATCAATTAGCGGCACTGCATAAGGTAAAAAAGTTTCTCTTTTTTTATACATATAAATTCTCCTTATCTTGACATTTCTGTATTTTTACTTATCTTTTTCTTTGATTTAAGTAAATAAAAATGTATCAGTCCTTCTAAAAATCCAATTCCATAACTAATATGTAATATAGGAAATATTATGGATATATATTTGAACAATTTTCTTTTTTGTTTTGTAATCTTAAAGGATTCAAATAAATCACTTATTATGTATATTCCTAATACACTCATCCATATATAGAATATTGGCTTAAATAATATACTTAATAAAATTCCTAAAACATTTCCTAATACAAACATCATAGGAATTAAATGTCTTATTGATGCAGTTTTACCATGCTTCTGCATAACTCTAACTTTCCAAAATCCATATTGATAATATTGTTTCCATAATTTTTTTAAAGAGCCTCTGCTATAGTAAACTGATTTAATACAAGGTGATAATAATATTTTATATCCATTTTTTATCACCCTAAAATTTAATTCATCATCTTGATTTCTAACTAATTCCTCATCAAAATATCCTATTTCATTCAATACTTCTTTCCTGTAACCTCCAAAAGCTACGGTATCAACAAATACTTCATGTTGAGCATATCTAAAAAGTGCATTTCCAACTCCAAAAGGCGAGCTCATAGCAAGGGATATTGCTTGCCCAACTTCATTCTCACTTACTGTTTCTATTGGACCACCTACACAACCTATTCCCATATCTTTATACAATAACTTTACATTGTTCTCTACAAATTTTTCATCAGCATAAGCATGGGATCCAAAAATTATAATTATGTTAGAATTACTGTGTTTTATCCCACAATTCATACCTTTAGGTGCAGTCAATTCTTTATTATCTATTAATTTTACATTGTCATAATTACTTTCATACTTTTTTATTATTTCTCTACTTCCATCTATAGACATACCATCACATATCAATATTTCATACAAATTTTTTGGATAAGTTTGTTTTAAAAACGAATCAATACACTTTCCAATATACTTTTTTTCATTTCTACAGGGTATTACTACAGAAACTGTTTTAGTAAATTCCATACTTTCACGTCCTAAATAATTAATTTATTATATAATTCTCTTTAATTTTCTATTTATATCTGATGAGGTAAAACCTTTCTCTTTTTCTAAGTAAAATAATATCTCTTTTAATATATTACTATGCTAATCTATGCTTTAACTAAAATATTAATCTATACTATCTACGTTTTAAAGTACTAGTATATATATTATTTACATTATTAAAATTATCTAATACATTATAATTTTCAACAACAAATTTTCTTCCATACTCTCCCATTGTTCTTCTTAACTCTTTATTTAGTATTAATTTTTCAATAGCATTTTTTAATTGACTCACATTTTTTGTTTCAACAACTATGCTACTATTGTTAGGACTCGTAGCTTCTGGCAATCCTCCCGTATTAGTTACGATAGTAGGCGTTCCACAAGCTTGAGCTTCTACTGCTGAAACTCCAAAACTTTCAAATAAAGAAGGTATTACTGCGATATCGAATTTATTAAAATTTTCTACAACTTTTTTTTGATCAATATATCCTAAAAACTTTACTCTATCCTCTATATTTAATTCTTTACACAGTTTTTTCAAGCTTTCTTCTAAGGGTCCTCTTCCAGCCAATTGAAGCTCTATATTATCATATTTATGGCATAATTCACCAAAAGCTCTAATCAAATACTCTATACCATATTTAATATCAAAAGTTTTTATTGCACCTATTATAACTTTTTCTTTCTCTTTGTATCTACTATCAAATGGTTTAAATATATTAATATCAACTCCAAATGGAGTAATTTGTATATCTTTATATGTATATTTTTTAGTCTCCTCTGCCATAGCTTTACTAGTAGACAAAATTATATCTGCCCTTGATAAGTTTTTCTCTAAGAACTTTTGACATATTATATTTTTCTTTGGAAATTCATAAACATCACTTCCCCATACAGATATAATATAGGGATGAAATCCAGTTAATCCACCTAGAAAACCATAGCTAGTAGCATAATGAGCATGTAGAATATCTGGTTTAATTTTTTCCACTAATTTTCTAACCTTAGCAATAAACTTAAAATACTCAACTTTATATAATAAACTTTCTTTTTCTACTTTTTCTGAGTCAATATTAAAGCTATGAACTGTTACTCCAGGTATATCTCCATTATTTAAGGATATTACATGAATATCATATCCTAGATCTTTAAAAAAAGAACACCATTTCTTAGTATGTACACTATTTGCATCAGATAAATAACAAATTCTCATATTTACTCCTTCTATCTTAAGTCTGCTTTTGGTATAAACTATTAATAACTGCGCTTGCTCTTGCTTTCCATGTATTTTTATTGTAAGCAACCTCTAAATTTTTTAACTTACCATTATACTCTATAAGATAATTTTTTTCTAAATAATTTAATATGCTTTTTATACTTTCAAAATTATAATCAGTAGTGTATCCTATTCCATTATTAATTATAAACTTTCCACAAGCAGTATTATTAATACCTAATATAGGCTTTCTATAAGATATATATGAAAATAACTTCATTGGCATGGCAAACTCCCAATATGCTGTGGGCTCTATTACCAAAGAAAAAATATCTGCATTCAATGCTTTCTTGTCAAGTTCATTTCCACTTTTATGAATTACACGTATTCTATTATTTAAATATTGTTGATAATATTCTTTGTTTGCTTCCCAATCATCAGGTCTACAGCATATATCTAATTCAAATTTTTCATTCTCATAGATAGCCTTAACTATCATCTCTATGTTGTATAATTCTTTACTTAATCCACCTACATATAGTAATTTTATAGATGAATCTTTTTTTAGATCTCTATTATCTGATAATTTTTGTTCACACCCTGAAGGTAATGGTATTACAGGTTTCTTTAAATTTAAAGGAATATATTTTTCCATTTCTTCCGATGGCAAATATAACACATCAATAACATTTCTATATTTAATTAAATCATAATAGTAAAATGTATATGCAACCATTTTCTTCATAAATGGAACACTCTTTTTATATTGGTCAAATCTCCAATGTATATCTCTATAGAATACTCCTATTTTTATATTATGCTTCTTGCAAAATTTAAGAAATCCAAAATCTAAAAAAGGATGAGTAGGTAAATGGTGTGACTCTGTAAGTAAAGTAGGTTCTGTAGAACTTTCCATATAAACAAAATCATACTTTTCACCATTCCTTATTTCAGTCTTTATTCTATTTATTATATTTTTTCTTTCTTTACCATTTCCTTCTATAATGGATACTTCGTAGCCTGCATCTTCAAACCCTTTAATTATATTAACTGGTCTTATATTAGATGCACTTGGATGATCCCTATTAATTTTGAATGGATAGTATATTATACATTTATTCATATATAAATCCTGCTTTCCAAATATATCATAAATTTTCTTTTTAATTATATACCAATAATTATATTTTAATACAACTAATTCAAACTCTTATTGTTAATAAATTTATATAAGTACTTACTTGAATAATTGATAAATACAAATAATAATATTATAAGTATTATATTAGAGCTATATATAAAATCAAAGAATCCTCCTTGAGTAGCATAAGCTAAATCACTTGTTAATATAGCAAACAATGCTACACTCAAAGCACTTTTTCTTATTTTTTTTGCAAATATATAGTATATTAATCCAAATAATATTCCCATATAAGCAATACTAGTTAAGACCCCTATAACTCCAAAATTAGCATATGCCTCTCCAATAAAAAATGCATTCATAACTCCTGCAATTCCATCAAATACATTTCTTGAACCATAAAATGCCATAACAATCTTAGCTGACCTTATATGTGGCAAATTTAATCCAAGTAAACTGGTAATTGTTCCACTCATACTTCTTCCCATAAGAAATGGAAAGGAATTAGGAAATAAATCAAAATGATAAATTAATGTTCCTACTTGAGTAAAAATCACCCTACTTATTGGACCATCATGTATAGATAGCGTTAAAACATATCCTGTTACTTTATACATTAATGCAATAATACCTGATAATCCACCTACCACAATATACATATATAATCTTTTTATACCATTATTAATTAAAATATATAATATAATAAATGTGAATAAATAAAATACTACAGGTGTTTTTGCAAAGTTATATGTCTTTACAATAAGTGATGATCCAAATAAAACAATAAATAATACTATCCATCTTGTTTTTTTTGTAGTTATTGCATACGCAAATGATATATATGATACAACTGGTATAAATGACAATATGAGTATATTCTTTACATACTGATTTATTATAACTGTATTAGAAATTATAATTCTTTCTGTTTTAAAATTAAACCCAGCTTCTGCATGTAAAAGTTTTATAAGGGGAATATATCCAATTTTAATAAGTAATAATATCATCATTAAAACACATACACTTGCTATTAATAGTACAATATAAAAGATAATTTTTTCATGGTCAACTTGTGTATCTTTTTCTAAATAACCATTATAAACTTCTTCCATATCAACTCTTAGTAATTTATGTGTAGCTATAATCATCAATGGCAATAAAATTGCAGTAAGAAATACAAAGAAAAAAGTAGTATTTATTGTTTTCTCATGTAATATATAGTTCATTGTATAGTGTTTCCTATCACCTAAAAAAACTAAACTAGCACCAATATAAGTTTGTAACACAAATAAATAAAATGTGTATGAAATTATATTAAGTTTTCTTATACTTAAAGTTCCAGCTGCTTTTTTAAATAAGTAGGTACTTAATGTTAGTCCAAATGCAACTAATAATATCTTTAAAATCATATAATTTTCTTCCTTTACTTAGTATCATTATATATGCTATTTACAAAAAACTCTTTTGTTTTAGTATCAGCATTTCTAAACCTTGTCTTCATTTCCATTATTTGCATTCTATCTACTTCATCATCTAAATAAAATTCATTCATACTTTTTAAATCCGCTAACATAGCAACATCTGTAACTTCTGTAAATCTAAGATTAATTTTCTGTAGATTCTCTAAGTCTCTAATTGAATTTAAATTATCAACATCATTATATGAAATATTTAATTCTTGAAGATTATAATTATCTTTAATAAACTCCAAATTTCTAATATTATTGTATGAAAGCTCCAATATATTCAAATCAGTAATAGCTTTTAATGAATTGATATTTTCAATTCCATTTCTATTAGCTTTTAACTCTATAAGATTTACTAAATTCTCCACTCCTGCAAAATCAACCATATAATTGTAAGAAACATCTAAATTAATCAAACTAATAATCTTAGTTAATGGTTTTATATCATTAACTCTATTGCTTCCTAAATTCAATATTTTTAAGTTATTTAAACCTACTAATGAATCTGTATTTCTTATATTATTCTTCATTAAATTTAGTGAAACAATTCCATTTAAATCTTCTAATGGTGTAATATTTTTTATATTGTTACCAGCTAAATTTAATTCAACTAGATTTTTTAAAGCACTTAAAGAACTAATATCCTCTATTTTATTATAACTTAAATCTAAGTTTTTTATATAAGATAAGTCTTTTATATATTCTATATTACTAATTTCATTTAAACTCAAATCTAGATTCTTAAGGGATGTAAAATTTTCTATCCCTTTAATACTTTTTATTTCTTTATCTTTTAAATTTAATTCTTTAATAGAATTTACATCAACGTCATAAATTTCACCTATATATTTTTTTATCTCCTTGCGCACAGCCATTTCAAATTTTTTATCTTCGATTTTTATAACTTCAGCATTCTTATATTTTTTTATATTGATTTTACTATTTTTAGCAATATTAATTCCTATACTTGATAATAATATTACACAAATAATAATAATACCTACCATGTAAATTAGCTTTTTATTATTTTTTATATAATCTAAAACTTTATTCATAAAACCTCCATCATTATTTAAATATTTTGTTTTTCATTTCTTTTATTGAATTAATTTCTTCTTTATTAAATAAGAATAACCCTTCAAATGTAAAATTTTCTTTTTTGATAAATATAATAACATACACTATACCATACACTGCATAAGAAATACTTGAAGCAATGGCAGCACCGTTTATTCCCATTACAGGTATTAAACATGCATTAAATACAACATTAACCACAAAAACTACAAATGTTATGTATAAATGAACTTTTGGTTTGCCTGAGCTTTGAAAATATGAAGAAGAAACCCTACCTATAGATGCAAATAAAATTCCTATGAATAGTATTATAGTTGGAGTTTTTGCTTCTCTAAATGCTTCTCCATACACAATTGGAATAAGTGTGGTACAAAACATTCCTATTATCATTAATATTAGTGTAATATAAAATGTAACTTTTATAGTATTACTTGTAAGCCTCTTACGTTCATTTTCGTTACTATTACTCATATTATAAAGTCTTCCCAATATGGCACTGGATACACTACTTGGAATCATAAATAACAACTCTGCTAATGATACAGCTGTAGAGTAAATTCCAAGTTGTGATTTCCCAAGCATAAAATCTATAAAAAATTGATCAATTTTATAGTTCATGAATATAAATAGAGTAGCTAAATATATTGTTAATCCAAATTTAAATTCTTTCTTGATTAATATTCTATTTAAAACAAATTTGAAATTAACTTTTAAATTTTTAATTAAAAATATAGAATTAAATATTACTGGAAATGAAATAATCAATAAATAAGTATATAAATTTAAAGCATTTGTAATCCATAATATAATTATTGTACCTAATTTCAATATATTTGAATTTAAATTGATTTTATTTACTTCGACTATTCTTTCATCTGCAATATAAAAAGTTGATAAGAACTCAGTTATCATTGTGAATGTTAGAATACATACACCTAATATAACCATAAAATAACTATATTGAGGAAATATAAGCCCTAATCCTTTTCCTAATATTATGGTCAGAGACATAATTAAACATATAATTGTTGTGTATGTAAAATTACTATTAAGCACCTCTAAACTTGTATATTCAGTTTTCTTACTAAAGTATGGAGTAGCATATGTTATTCCAAAATGTCCATATTGACCTATTGTTTGAAAAAACAATAAAAATGATACAGATATACCTTTTCCCTCTGTTCCCAATACTCTAGAAACTATAATACTAACTAAAAAAGCTAATACTGATATACTAATTTGGGTAAGAAAATTACTCGCTATATTTTTTTTATATCCCACAGTGAACCCTCACTTACTTGTTTTTCATTTCCTTCATATCCATAGTTGAAAAATCTCCTAATGGAAACTTAACAGGCATTCCTGTTGCTGTAGACTTGTAAGCAGCTAATATTATTTCTAGAGGTTTTTTAGCTTCTTCTCCACTTACTAGTGGCTGTCTATCTTCTATTATAGAGTCTACTACATCTTTAAATAATAAAGTATGTCCAAATCCATAAACACTATCTGGATCTGCTTCCTGTGCTGACAAAACTTCCTCTTCACTTTCCTCTGAACCTTCAATTCTCCAAGTTTCAATTTTGTTTACTGCAAGACCACCTATGCAAACAGCTGCCTTTTCACCAAAAATACTTAATGTTTCCTCTAAATTTGTAGGATACACACAAGCACTTCCTTCTATTATTCCTATAGATCCATTTTTAAATCTTATTAGTATAGCTCCAAAATCTTCAGCTTCAATATCTCTTAAGAAAGTATCACATTGAGCATATACTGTATCAACATCTGAGCACATCATCCATTGTAGTAAATCTATATTATGGATACATTGATTCATTAATGTTCCACCATCAAGTTCATAAGTCCCTCTCCAAGGAGCTTGCTCATAATATCCCATGTTTCTATTCCAAAGTATTCTTGCTGTACCATTAACCATCTTACCAAAATTATTTGCTTCAACTTCACTTCTTAGTTTTTGAATAGCAGTATTAAATCTATTTTGATGTGATACACATAATTTAACATTATTTTCTTTAGCACAAGCTATCATTTCATCAGCATCTTTAATCGATAACGCCATTGGTTTTTCAACTATAACATGGATATGTTTTTTCATACAATTTATAGCGATTTCTGGATGATATCCACTTTCAGTTGCTATATACACTATATCTATATCTTCTTTTTCTAACATTTCTTTATAATCTTTATATGTATTTACTATTGCATCCTTACCTAATTTTTTAATATATTCATCTTTTTTCGCAGTTGCCTTTTCTTCAACAGGGTCACAAGTTGCTACTAGTTTTAATGTTTCTTTATTATTTACTATTGCCTCTATTCCCTTATAGGATATCCTTCCACACCCAATAACAGCTACATTAAAATTATTCATTACTAATTCCTCCTAAAACTTTATATATATTTATAAGCTTTTCTTCTTCTTGTTTCCAATTAAATTCTTCTGAAATAGCCTTTATCCCATTATCACCCATACACTTAATTAAATCTTCATCCATGAGTAATTTTGCTATATTTTCAGCGATATCAACCTCATCTAGAGGGTTTATTACAATACCCGAATTATATGCTGTTATATATCTCTTTATAGGAGGCATATAACTTCCTATTACGGGAATACCACAACTCATGTATTCAAATTGCTTTGTAGGAATATTTTTAAAATATTTAGGTTCAGGTAATAGTGGAACAAGTCCTATTTTTGATTTATACATATATTCTCTCACTATATCATGATCTACTCTGCCAGTAAAAATAATATTACTTTCTAAGTCATTTTCACTGATATATTTCATTAATATATCCTTACATTTAGCATACCCAAAAGGTCCTACAAATACCATCTTTATATTTTCATACTTAGGATTGCTTTTTAAAATTTTAATTGCCTTTAATATTTGTAGAGCACCTCGCTCTATTGTTATTCCACCTTGATATATAATATCATATTCTTTTTTTATTAAATCATTTTTTATAGCATTAAATTGAGTGTAATTATGTATCACTTCAACACTCTCACTAATGTTATTAAACCTATCTTTAACAGCTTCATCAGCTGTAATTATAAAATCAAACTTTTTTGATATAAAAAGTTCACTCTTATCTACCATAAGTGTGGTTAATGCTCGTATAGGTTTGGGTACCTTCTTTGACATCCTAACCATATCTGGATAATGTTCATGAACATCATAAATTATTTTTGAATTTGGTAATTTTCTTCTTATCCTTAGTGCTTTATATATAATTTCAAAATCATGGAAATGATATATATCTGCTCTTTCTTCTATGGCCTTTTCAATTATTAAATCTAAAATAAAAAATCTTCCTTTTAAATCTTTTGGTTTAGGTATACCTTTTATTTTTATTCCTGAAACTATCTCAAATTCCTTATCATAAGGACCTATTATAGTAATATCATCACATATCTTTTTAAGAGAATTTGCTTGCTTATAGAATATTCTTGAATCAAAAGGACTATGCCCCGTGGTTAGTATACATATTTTCATGCTATATATTCCACCTCTTCTCTTTTACTTACACGCCTCTAAATATTTTTCTTTTAGACTTATAGCACTTCTCTTCCAAGTAAATTTAGTCATAACCTTTTTCTTAGCTAATAATGCCATATGCTCTCTTTTGTCCTCATTATTTATTATATACTCCATCTTTACTACTAAATCTTCTACATCTCTTGGATTCACTAATAATCCATCTAAGTTATCTTCAATTACATCCTCTATGCCTTGACCTTTACAACCAATGACAACTTTCTCTTGAGCCATTGCTTCAATATATACTACACCAAATCCCTCTTTGTAACTTGGAAGAACGAAAAAGTAACATTGATTCATATATTGCATTAATTTTTTATGAGGTATCTTACCTTTAAAAATTACCTTATCCTCAACGCCTCTATTCCTAGCAAGCTCTTTTAAATTTTCTCTTTCTTGTCCTTGTCCAACAATGACTAAAACTAAATCTTCATATTTTCCATGAATTTTAGCAAAAGCCTCTATAATATAATTAATTCCTTTAGTCTCAATAAGATTTCCTGCTGTCAAAATATATTTCTTATTCTTAAATTCTTCTTGTATTTGCTCATTTTTATCAACTAAAATATCTTTTCCATTTACTCCATTAGGAATTACCACATAGTTTTTTCCCGACTTAGAATATTTAAGTGCATCATTCTTTAGCTTATTACTTACAAAAATACACTTATATGAAGCTTCTAAAACTTTCATTACATTATCCCTACATGCCTTGCTAAAGTTAACCGTATAGTTCATATCTTGACCATGAATAGTTACAAACAACGGTTTATTATAAGACTTATTTAATAACATAGCTCCATATCCATCTGGCAAAGCTACATGAGCATGAATTATATCAAACTTAAAATTCTCATATATCTTTTCTACTGTCTTTTTTATTCCTTTATAAATTCTATTTCCATCTGATTTAAAATCTATATTTCTAGGTAAAAATATAGCTCTTGGATAATATACTTCTATTCCATCCCAAACAGCTTTCTTGGGGATATTATAATATCCCTTATATTTATCTGAAACTAATGATAATAAAAATGGTGTATATGGCACCGGTGATACAACCTTCACATTTATATCTGGAAATTCTTCTAGCATTGCTTCAACTTGCTTATGTATAAATATACCATTATTTTCATTAAAACTATTAGGATACATATGTGATATTATCAATACATTCATAAGTAATTCTCCTCATAATTTTTAGATACAGTACTTTTTTGTACTGTATCTAAATCTAATACCTAAATATATTAAAGTTTATTTATTTTATCTCTATTTTTTTTAACATTTTTTGTCGCATTTCTTGTATCATAAAGGAGCTTAGCCTTTTCAACCATCAATTCATAGTCGTAACAACTGTGATCTGTAGTGATGATTACTATATCAGCATTATCAATTTCTTTTTCCCAATCTACTGATATATATTCAATACCTTTATGTTTAAAAGACGGGATATATGGATCATTAATCATTATGTCCGCACCATTTTTGTTTAATATCTCAAGGACTTTCAATGTTGGTGACTCTCTCATATCATCTATATCTTTTTTATATGCTGCACCCATAACAAGTACTTTTGCACCATTTAACGCCTTTTTATGTCCGTTTAAAAGCTTCATCACGTTCTCAACTACAAATTCTGGCATAGAATCATTAATTATACCTGAAGTCTCTATAAGTTTTGTATGATAATCATACTCTTTAGCCTTCCATTCTAAGTAGAATGGATCTAGTGGTATACAGTGACCACCAAGACCTGGACCTGGATAGAACGGCATAAACCCATAAGGCTTAGTTTTTGCAGCTTCAATAACTTCCCAAACATCAATTCCCATTCTCTTACACAATATTGCCATTTCATTAGCTAATGCTATATTTATATTTCTAAAGGTATTTTCAAGAATTTTTTCCATCTCAGCTACTGCTGGTGAAGATACCTCCATAATTTCTCCATCTAATACACATCTGTATAAAGTTCCTGCAACCTCAGTACAATCTGGTGTACATCCACCTACAACCTTAGGTGTATTTTTAGTATTGTATTCCTTATTACCAGGATCTACTCTTTCTGGTGAAAATGCTAAAAAGAAATCCTCTCCACATTTTAATCCACTTTCTTCAAGAATTGGTTTTATAACTTCATCCGTTGTTCCAGGATAGGTTGTGCTCTCAAGAACTATAAGCATTCCTCGCTTTAAGTATTTTGCTACATCTTTTGTTGAATTAACTACATAGGATAAGTCCGGCTGTTTATAAAGATCAAGAGGTGTTGGTACAGCTATACATACTGTATCTACTTCTTCTATGAAACTAAAATTCGTAGTTGCTTTTAGCTTACCTTCTTTAACAAGGTCTGATAAGTCATTATCTACTATATCACCTATATAATTTTCTCCATTGTTAACCATAGCAACTTTTTTATCTTGAACATCAAATCCTATAACTTCATATCCTGCCTTAGCTTTTTCTACTGCTAGGGGAAGTCCTACATATCCAAGACCTACTACACCTAGTTTAGCTGTTTTATTCTTTAATTTTAATAATAATTCTTCCTTTAATTGACTCATAATTGTTCCTCCCATTAGTAATTTATTACATTACACAATTCGTTACATATCTTAGTCTTTCTTTCTTTTATATGTAGGAACTTTTTCTTCAAGCAATTTTATTATTTCCTCTTTAGTCATATTATCTACATTTCTAAACTGTTTTATAGCTTCTTCAATAAATTCTATAGTAGCATCTTTAGGTTTTTCTACAAAAATTTTATTGTGCTCTGTAGATGTAAGTGCTACTTCATCCATTAAAAGTTCTTCATACAACTTTTCTCCTGGTCTTAATCCCACATATTCTATTTTAATATCTACATCCGGCTTGTATCCAGATAGTGTTATTAAATCTCTTGCTAAATCAACCATTTTTACCGGTTTACCCATATCTAATACAAATATCTCTCCACCATCTGCAAGACCACCCGCTTGAATAACTAATTGAGCTGCCTCAGGAATAGTCATAAAGAACCTTGTTATCTCTGGATGGGTTACTGTTACTGGTCCACCCTTTTCAATTTGCTTTTTAAATAGTGGTATTACTGAACCATTACTTCCAAGAACATTTCCAAATCTAACTGCTACATAATCTGTTTTACTAACTTCATTAAAAGCTTGAATTATAAGTTCACAAAATCTTTTAGTAGCTCCCATTACATTAGTTGGATTTACTGCCTTATCTGTACTAATTAAAACAAACTTTTTAACATTATATTTATCACAGCATTTAGCTACATTATATGTACCTAAAATATTATTTTTAATGGCATCTCCTGCATTTCCCTCCATTAGAGGTACATGTTTATGGGCTGCTGCATGGAATACCACTTCTGGTCTGTGCTCGTGAAATATTTGATCTATTCTTATCATATCTCTTACAGAAGCAATAATTACTTGTTTATTTATTTCCGGATAGTTTCTGTTAAATTCCATTTCTAAATCATAAGCATTATTCTCATATATATCCAGAATTATTATTTTCTTAGGTGAGAATTTTGCTATTTGTCTAATAATTTCAGACCCAATACTTCCACCACCGCCAGTAACTAGTATTGTTTTATTTTTTATATATCTATCTATATGTTCTGATTTTAGCTTTATTGATTCTCTTCCTAATAAATCATCAATGTTCACATCTCTCATATGATTTACATTTATGTTATCATCAATAATTTTATAAATACCTGGCATGGTTTTAATATTTTTTGTTACCTGCTTACATATATCTAAAATTTCTTTCTTGGTATTCTTATCCACTGATGGCATTGCAAGCATTATTTCATCAACTTTATTTTGCTTACAAAAGGATATAATCTTATTTCTATCTCCTACAACCTTTACTCCATGAATTCTCTTACCTATCTTATTAATATTATCATCAATCAAACCTACAATTTTATAATGCAAGGTACTATTATTTTTTATTTCTTTTATGAGTATAGCTCCAGCATCTCCCGCGCCTATAATTAATAAGTTCTTTATTTTATTAATTTGCCCTTTATCTGTCCCATTATTCTCCATGATTCTATATAAAAATCTAACTCCACCTAAGCTTATGACGCTTAATAACCAAAATATAATATGAACTGTAATAGGGAATCTGAAAAATCTACTGTTTAACATGGTATGGCTTATAAAATATCCATATATTATAAATGCTATATTAGAAGCTGTCATAGAATAGACTATAGATAATAACTCCTCAACAGATGCATATTTCCAAATATTACTATACAACTTGAATATAACGTTAAATATAATAGTTAATACTACAACTGGAATTATTGATAGTAAAAAAAACTCTATATAATCAGGTTGAATCCTAAAGTCAAATTTTAGAAGTAAAGCTAAATATAAACTTATTACGACAAGAATTACATCTAAAACTATAATTTTATTTTCTTTTTTCATAATTTCACTTCCTAAATCAATTATGGTAATCAAATAGGTCAATGTGTTTTAACAGCAGATTTCAAAAGTTTATCACAGTTATTATACTGTTTTTTACATATAAACACAATTCCATTCAAAGTTATTCATAAAATGTTATTTAATTATTTATATTATTATATTGATACATTCTTATTCATTTGATTATCCTAATGTCTCTTCAAGTTCCTTTACAATTTCATCCTCTGGATCTAATTTTTTAGCTATATCTAAATGTATTTTTGCTTGATTAAAATCCTTAATATTTATATAACACATTATTAAATTAGTGCATACCTCTATAGATTTGGTAACTTCAAATACTTTCCTTAAATACTTAATTGCAGTTTCAAAATCATTCAAGCAAGCATAGTTTATTCCCAGTTCATTAAACACCTGAACATAGTTACTATCTATAGATAATGCTTCATTTAAATAGTATATAGCTTTTTCATAGTTTTGTAAAATTCTATAAGAAACTGCAATATAATAAAATATTTCGGCACTATCCCCTAATACATCTATTAGTGGTAATAATATTTCTAATGCTTTCTTTGGATCTTCATATACAAGTTCTTTACCCTTATCAAAAGAATTGATTATATCTAGATTCTCTTTTAATACCTCAACTTCTTCACTGACATTTCCTCCCAATGATATATATTGTTTAATATTAAAATGAGCTTTTTCAAAATCTTTATCTTCATAGCTTACTAAAGCTGAATAATAATAGGGTTGTGGATAATCCTTAATCTCTTTTCCAATTTCAATAAGTTTAATAATCTCTTCTTTAAATACAAGATTATTTTTTCTCATTCCATCAATTAAAATAAAAGCTTTATTTAAATTATCTGTTGTAACTTCAACTTCCAATAATCCTTTTAATAATATATACCCATCTTCATACTTTTCATTTTTAATATTATCAAATATTTTTCCTTTTATATAATTAACGCTATTAGGAATGGATTTTATTATTTCCTTATATACATGATTAAATTTAAAGTTTTTATCTGCTCCTAAGGCATAAAAAATTCCCTCTATAAAAAAATTAACAGGAATATTAGATAAATCATCTCCTTCTTTAGTTTTGGAAACTATTTTATCTGAATTTACTGGTAGATATATATTATCTTTAAATACATATTCATTTATTTTGCTACCTTTTTTTATTTCAAGAAATAGCATTTTCTCAAGTTTTTCTAAAAAATAATTTTCATTACTCATAATGCACCTTCTTACTATTCTATATTTTTTAATTTATTCCACTAAACTATATTACCATTTATTTTATTTTTAATCATCTGTTTTTTGTATAAAGTAATATTTTCGTAATTTTTTCATGTTTTATATAACACAATTTAATAAGCACATAAAATTTATATGTTTTATTATACATTTATAATCTTATAACTCATATAATAAGTAAAACATTATAAATATTTAATTATAAACTAAAATCTTATTGCATTGATACTAATATTATTCTATAATAAATTTGTTTTATAACTTTATAAATATTATATTTGGAGTAAAATTATTATAGGGAGGTCATTAAATTATATTATTGATATCTCTATACTTTATAAATTAGAAAGAGGGTATGGAATTGTATAAGTTAAACCAAAATGAAACCCCATTATTTGATGCCTTAATGGAATATGTGAATAGAGACACTCTTCCATTCCATGTTCCTGGGCATAAAAAAGGTGTTGGAGTAGACATAGATTTTAAAAACTTCATGGGCGAAAATCCGTTTAAGATTGACGTTACAGTTTTTAAACTAGTAGATAGTTATCATCATCCAACAGGTCCTATAAAAAAAGCTCAAGAATTAGCTGCTGATGCCTACGGTTCAGATGCATGCTTTTTCTCTGTTCATGGAACATCCGGCGCTATTCAAGCAATGATTCTTTCTGTAGTCGGTGCTGGGGACAAAATAATAATTCCTAGGAATGTTCATAAATCCATTACTGGAGGAATTATCTTAGCTGGTGCTATCCCTGTATATATGCAACCTGAGTTAGATAAAAAGATAGGAATTGCAAATGGAGTTACACCTGAAACAGTAAGAACTACATTGGAAGCTAATAAGGATGCTAAAGCTGTTCTTATAATCAATCCAACCTATTATGGTGTATCTACAGACATTCAGCAAATTGCTGATATTGTTCATGAATATGATATTCCTTTAATAGTTGATGAGGCTCATGGACCGCATTTAAACTTTAATAAAAATTTACCTATGTCTGCCATGGAAGCTGGTGCTGATATTTGTGCTCAAAGTACTCATAAAATTATTGGTGCTTTAACTCAAGGATCTCTACTTCAAGTTAACTCTAAAAGAGTAAGTATTCCAAGGGTAAAACAGGTTTTAAACTTAATGCATACAACTTCACCTTCTTATATTCTAATGGCTTCATTAGATACTGCTAGAAGACAAATTGCATTAGATGGAGAAGAATTACTAGATAAAACAATAGAACTTTCTAATTATGTTAGAGATGAAGTTAATAAAATTCCCGGTTTCTATTGCTTTGGTGAAGAAATCTTAGGAGTTCCTGGAGCATATGCCTTTGATCCAACTAAAATTACAATAACTTGTAGAGATTTAGGTATAACTGGTTATGATTTGGATATGATTTTAGCAAACAAGTATCATATTCAAATGGAACTTTCAGATTTATATAATGTCCTTATTGTAGGTTCCTTTGGTGATACTGAAGAGGGCATGGAAAGACTTTTAAGAGCTTTGAGAGAAATCAGTGATGACTATTATGGCAATGGTACTGCTAAAGCAGACTTCATAGACATCCCTTCCATTCCTGAGCAAATACAAATTCCTAACGAAGCCTTCAACAGCGTTAAAACTTCTGTTAGAATTAAAAATAGCGTAGGCATGATAAGTGGTGAATTCCTAATGGCTTATCCACCAGGAATACCTGTACTTTGCCCAGGAGAAAAAATTACACAAGAAATTGTAGATTATGTGCAACAACTAAAAGACACTGGTCTTTATGTTCAAGGTACTGAAGATCCTGAAGTTGAGTATATAAATGTAGTTAAAGATGAAGATGCAGTATTTATTAACGTTGAATAATAAATGTGAATTTTATATTATATAAATTATAATAATTAAAGGTATGATATCTCTCAGATACATACCTTTAATTATTTTTATTAATCTTTAATTGTATTGCTTTATTAATTTTTTTTCTTATTTCTTAACTCTAATAATTTAAATTCAGCATTGGTTTTTCCTGAATTTACTATACTTTTTAAATACTGATTATAAGACATGTTAATAATGCTTTCATAAGCTCTAATTAAACTTTCAAAATAACCCATCATATAGTTTACCTTCATTAATGGATCTGTATAAGATATATCAAATCTTATAGTATATTTTTTCCTTACTTTCTCTGCAGCCTTTTTTAAGCAATTATAACTTGATGCTCCTTTAGCTATAAGTATCACCTTTTCATAATTACATGCCATCACTTCTTTATATGCTGGCATACATGCTTCAATAATATTTTCATCAAAGTATTTCTTTTTTGATGTTTCTTCCTGTACTACCTTAAGAAAATCTTGTAATTTCAAGTTAGTTTTAGCTCTAAATTCTATTAGTTTTGATAATATATCTTTAACCTTTTCAACTTCCTTATGTTCAATATCATATTTTTTATTCATTTTCTCAATGATTTCAAATCCTTTCATCATTAATTCGAAATCAGTTTTATTTTTTTCTACTTCTTCTTCATTTTGAAGAGCCTTAATTATACTACCATTATCATCATTTAAGAATGCTTCCATGAAAAAGAATATTCTTCCAAGTCTCATTACTATTTTCTCATCTTCTACTACTTTATTATTTGCATCAATATATATATATCCCTTTTTCTTACCAATTAAGCTGGCAATACCTTTCTTTTCAAATATTACCTCTTTATATGTATTTCCCAAAAATAGCGCTGGCTCAGATATCTTAATATCTTCAAATAACTTACTATATTTTTTTATAGCTTTTTTTTCTTCCGAATTTGGTGCTTTGTATATTCCCATTAATTATCCTCCCAAAGTAATTTTACTTATATAATTATGAATAGTAACCACTAAACTTAATATATTCTTATTATCATTAGATGTACTTTTCAGACTTTTATTATAATATATTATATCAGAAAATAATGAAAATCATATAAATTTATTGCTTATATAAAAAATATTAGCTTTACCTCTATATAATAGAGTAAAGCTAATATTTTATAGAAACTTATTCTAAACCTTATAATGAACAAGCTTCAACCATGAAATTAACTCTTCAGATTTTCCTCTATACTTCCATTCCCGCAACTAAAGCTTTCTTATTTAACTCTACAGCCTTTGCTGGCACTAATGAAGCTACAACCTCTTCCCAATTTACATCCTTTATATCTAGGGCTTTAAGTAGCGCTCCTAGTAATACAACATTTTGTGCTTTCATATTACCTAGATCCTTTGCAATTTCTGCAGCTTTAATTATAACTGTATTTTCCGCTGTAGATCTTAGTGCTTCATTTACACCCTCTGGATATTTTTCTAGTCCTATTAGTACTGGTACAGGATGAATTTCATAATCATTTACTATTAAATGTCCACCTTCTTTTAAATAAGGTAGTGCTCTTAGTGCTTCACTTTTTTCAAAAGCAACTATGGCATCAGCTTTTCCTTTTTCTATTAAAGGAGAATATACTTTTTCTCCAAATCTAACTTGAGTAGTAACACTTCCTCCTCTTTGAGCCATTCCATGAACCTCAGACATTTTAACGTCATAGCCATTTCTTAACAAGCCTTCAGATAATATTTTTGAAGCTAGGATAGTTCCTTGTCCTCCTACACCTATAAATAATATACTTTTTACTTCCTTCATATTATTCACCAACCTTTTCTATAGCATCAAATGGACAAACTTGCTTACATATTTCACAACCATTACACATGCTTTCATCTATTTCCACTACACCATTTTGGAATTTCAATGCTGGACATCCTGTTTTTAAGCACATTTTACACTTCTTACATTTTTCTACATCAACTTTACACTTTAAGTTAGCTCTTTTCTTTAATACGTCTTTTATCAAAGCACAAGGTTGTTTTGTAATAATTACAAAAGGTTCTGTGCTATCATGAGCTTCTTTTACAGCCTTTGAAGTTTCTTCTATTTTATATGGATCTACTACCTTTATATTTTCCTTTTTAATACCACATGCAAGGACTAAAGCTTCAATATCTACCATTGGAGCTTCTCTATTTTGAAGGGTTCTACCTGTTCCTGGATTTTCTTGGTGCCCTGTCATTCCTGTGATTCTATTATCAAGAATTACACTTACTATTGGTGTATTGTTATAAACACTTTCAATTAATCCAGTTACTCCTGAATGGAAGAAAGTTGAATCTCCAATAAATGCAAATACCTTTTTATCTTCTCTATTAGCTACTATACTAGCTCTTTCCATTCCTACACCAGCTGATATAGAAGCACCCATGCAAATTACAGTGTCAGTTACACTAAGTGGTGCATTCATACCAAGGGTATAGCATCCAATATCTCCAGAAGCTATTACATCCTTATATTTTGATACTGCATAGAATATTCCTCTGTGAGGACATCCTGGACATAGTACTGGTGGTCTAGAAGGTGGATTAGTATCTGCTGTATAAGTTATTTTATTTTCTTCTCCTAAAATACCTCTTCTAATAATGTCTGGATTTAGTTCTTCACATATAGGAATAACTTCCTTACCTATGCAGCTAATTCCTAAAGCTTTAACTGAATTTTCTAAGTATGGATCATTCTCTTCTACTACATATAATTTTTCTACCTTAGATGCAAACTCTTTAATCATTTCATCTGGTAATGGATAAGAGAAACCTATCTTTAGGTATGATGCATTATCTCCAAAAACTTCTCTACAATATTCATAAGAAATACCACTAGTAATTATACCTATCTTTGCATTGCCCATTTCCATTCTATTAAGCTTTGTAGTATTAGAATATTGTCTTAGCTTCTCTAATCTCTCTTCTACTTCATAGTGTTTAATTTTTGAATGACCTGGAGTCATTATATATTTTTTAATATTTTTTTCATATGGCTTCACTTCTATAGCTTTTTTATCTCCAACCTCTACTACTGTTTTAGAGTGTGAAATTCTAGTTGTAACTCTAAATAAAACTAATGTATCAAATTTTTCACTTATTTCATATGCTTCCTTCATATAATCAATGCATTCTTGTGAGTTTGATGGCTCAATCATTGCAACCTTAGCATGAGGAGCATAAAATCTGTTATCTTGCTCATTTTGAGAAGAGTGCATTCCTGGATCATCAGCAGTTACAACTACAAAACCTCCGTTAACGCCTTCATATGCCATAGTAAATAATGGGTCAGCAGCCACATTAAGTCCTACATGCTTCATTGTAGTAAGCACTCTTGCTCCTCCAATAGATGCACCTGATGCTACTTCAAAACCAACCTTTTCATTTGGTGCCCATTCTGCATATACACCTTCATATAATGCAAAGTTCTCTAATATTTCTGTACTAGGTGTTCCTGGATAAGCTGATGCTACATGACATCCAGCTTCATAGGCACCTCTAGCGATGGCTTCATTACCAGTCATTATAACCTTTTTCATATTCACATTCCCCCATTACAATTTATCTTTTAATAATTAATTAACTATCCTACTTCAATTATTCCCCAATAATTGTTTACCCTAAAATACTACCTAATGCTATTGAATAAAGCTTTGATTTTGCACTATCTGCTCTGGATACCAATACTACAGGGCATTTTGCACCTACAATTACTCCGGCACTTTCAGCACCAGCAAAATAAGTCATAGACTTTCCTAGGAAGTTTCCAGCTTCAATATTAGGTACAAGAAGTATATCCACTTCTCCTGCTACATCACTTACAATTCCTTTATGGTGAGCTGCTTCCTTAGATATAGCGTTATCAAGTCCCAGTGGACCATCTATTATGCAACCTTTAATTTGTCCTCTCTTATTCATTGCTGAAAGAGCTGCTGCATCTAAAGTTGCCTGCATTGATGGGTTAATCACTTCTACAGCACAAATTGGTGCTACCTTTGGCATATCTATCTCTAGTGCTTTTGCCACTGTTACTGCATTCTTTAATATTCCTATTTTGTCTTTTAATTCTGGATATGGTACCATTCCTCCATCGGTAAGAAGTAATAGCTTATCATAAGACTTTACATCATATACCATTACATGAGATAGTAGATTATTTGTTCTTAGATTTGCTTCCTTATTAAGTACAGCTTTTAATAAATCTGAAGTTCCAAGTAATCCTTTCATTACATAATTAGCCTCACCCTTTGTAACCAATTCCACAGCCTTTGCTGCAGCCTTAGTTATGTCACACTCATTAATTATTCTTACTCTAGATAAGTCTATATTAGAATCTTTTGCTATAGTTTTAATTTCATCTTCATTTCCAACTAATATAGCATTTATGATACCCATGTCCACTGCCTTTATCACTGCCTCTAGAACAACATTGTCTTGTGCTACTGCTACTGCCATAGTTTTCTTTTCTTTTTTCTTTGCTAATTCTAACAATTCTTCTAAACTTTTAACCATATTTTCACTCCTTATGTATAGGTTTACTGAAAAAATTGAAATAAGTAGTAGATATTCAACACTTTTTTTATAATATTTTATATTTTCTTACTTTTAAGTATAATGTGTAATCCTTTCTGAGTCAATTTTAACTGCTAAAGTGTAATAGTATATTTTTTATTTAAAATTAATAAAAATAGATATCTTAAATTATACAGTTTAAGATATCTATTAAAAATATTTATTACATAAAAAACTTTACTTATTCGATTATTTTCTTTGGAAAATAATTCTCTTATCTATACTATCTACATCTTTACATCCTGTAAGTACCATAGCAGATTTTAACTCTCCCTTTAATCCATGAACATAAGTTTTTACACCATCTCTTTTACCACCAAAGGATGCAGTTACAAAAGGCCTTCCTATTAATACAGCATCTGCACCAAGGGCTAAGAATTTAAGTACATCTACTCCTGTTCTTACTCCTCCATCAGCTAAAATCTTAACTTTACCCTTTACTGCTTTTGCTATATCTTCAAGAACATCTGCTACACCTGGAGTTTCATCTAAAACTCTACCTCCATGGTTAGAAACAACTATAGCATCTACACCTGCTTCTACTGCAAGTAATGCTTCATCTACTGTCATAATTCCCTTTAGTATAAATGGAAGTTTAGTACTATTAACTAATTCCTTTATCTCCTTTACTCCTTTAGGCATTACTGGCTTCCCATGAAGAGCTAAAGTTATAAGTCCACAAGCATCTATATCCACTCCTAGGGCAAATGCTCCTGACTCTTCAGCTAATTTTATCTTTTCAATTATGTTTTTATTTTCCCATGGTTTTATAAATACAATACCTTCACCATTAAACTCCTTTAAAACTTTTAAATTAGTTGTTAAAAATGTATCTACTGCTGTATCTCCTACCATTGGGTAAACACCTGCATCTAACGTACCTCCAATAACCCAAGAAATATACTCTTCTTCAGAATACTTTCCGCCCATGTTAAGAGTAGTTCCTGAAACTGGAGCTGCAAAAACTGGTATATCTAACTTCTTACCAAAAATCTCAATAGCTGTATCTGGATCCTTAGCATCGTGAATTACGCGCATATTAAGCTTATATCTTTCAAGAGCTCTAATGTTTTCTGTAAATGCATTTCCAGTACCTTTTCCACCCATACCTGGGACTTCTCCTGCACAAACAATTCCATTGCATACATTACATACTTTACAGCTATTATTTAAATTAACTCTAGCTTCTTTTCTAACATCACTATAATTCATAAAATCCCCACCTAACTATAAAATTAAATATTATTTTCCTCAAAGAATTTATCTAATTCATCTTCAGTATAAATCTTTATATTATTTCTAATTAAAAGCTCCGCAGCCACTCCATTACCCGTTTTTTTACCACCTGAAAAAGTACCATCATATATAATTCCTTTGCCACAAGATGGACTCCTTGCCTTTAAAATAGCTGTATCAATTTTTAACTCTCTAGCTATATTTAATGTTTCCTCTGCGCCTTTAATAAATTCAGCAGTTACATCATCACTTACATCTCTTCCTAAAACCTTACATTTTCCATCTAAAACCATAGCCCCATCACCATTTACAATCTCATGAGCCTCTCTAGGAGTCGCCTGTCCTCCAAGTTGCTCTGGACATACTGGTATAGCCTTTCCTTGTCTTAAAAGTTCAAGAACTTTTTCATTTAAATTATTGTTACCGTCATATTTGCAGTTAATACCGCAAAGACATCCACTTACTAAAATCATTTCGTCAACCCCTATACTCTAGTATCACTTTAACTCAACCACAGTAACTCCTGTTCCACCTTCTCCATAATTACCAAGTCTATAGCTTTTTACATGGGGATGATGTTTTAATAAATCAGTGATAGAACTCTTAAGTACTCCTGTTCCTTTACCATGAATTACTGTAACTTCGCCGAGACCACCAAGATATGCTTCATCTAAATACTTATCTGTGGTGTAAATAGCCTCCTCGGAATCCATTCCTCTTAAGTCTACTGAAGATGATACTGCTTTTAGATTAAGCTTAGCTTCTCTTCTTTGAACCTTAGCTTTTTTCTTATCTTCACTAGATACTTTTCCCTTCCTTAAATCCTTAAGCTTTACAGAAACTTTCATTATTCCAGCTTGAACTTGAACCTCTCCCTTATTATCCACCTCAGATACTACTATAACATTTTGATTTAAAGATGGAAGATATACCTCCTGTCCTTGAGTTACAGAGGTTAATCCTTCTCCTTTAGGCTCGTCTTTTTTACTTAATTTTTCTTCCATATTATAAAGAGAATCCTTTATCTTCTTTCTTTCATTCTCTATTTTAGTTCTAGCTTCTGAAGAATAGCCTAACCTTTCAAGTTCTCTTATATTTTTAACAATGGAATCAGCTTCTTCCTTAGCAGCTTTTATAAGCTCTTTAGCTTCTCGTTGTGCTTCATAGATAGCTTTTTCTCTAACATTTTCGAACTTATATAACTTTTCTTCATATTTATTTTTTAGTTTTTCTGCTTCTGCTTTTAAACCTTCTGCCTTCCTAGCATCATTTTCTGCTTTAATGCTCTTTTGCTGAAGATTTTGTATTAACTCTTCAAACTTTAAGCTCTCTGTGGAAATATTTTCTTTAGCACTCTTTATAATATACTCTGGAAGACCAAGCCTTCTTGATATTTCAAAGGCATTAGATTTACCTGGCACACCTATAAGCAAATTATAAGTTGGTCTTAAAGTTTCAACATCGAATTCTACAGAGCCATTTTCTACTCCAACAGTTTTTAAAGCATAACCCTTAAGTTCACTATAGTGGGTAGTTGCTACTATTTTTGTATTTCTATCCCTTAAGTTATCCAAAATACTCATAGCAAGAGCTGCACCCTCCGTTGGATCGGTTCCTGAACCAAGCTCATCAAAAAGTGCTAAAGTATTTTCATCTGCTTCATTAATAATATTTACTATATTAGTCATATGAGATGAGAAAGTAGATAAACTTTGTTCTATACTTTGTTCATCACCAATATCAGCAAATATATTTGAGAATACACTAACAGCTGAACCTGCTCTTGCAGGAATCATCATTCCACTCATAGCCATAAGCTCTATTAAACCTACAGTTTTTAGTGTTACAGTTTTACCTCCTGTATTAGGACCTGTAATAACTAAAGAAGTAAACTCTCTACCAAGATAAATAGTACTTGGTACTACTACCTTTTGGTCTATTAAAGGATGTCTAGCCTCTATTAAATCTATAATTCCTTTATCATTTACCTCTGGACATACACAATTTAATTCATTGGCATATTTAGCTTTTGCAAATATAAAATCTAATTCCCATATAATACTTCCATTATTCTCTATAACATCAATGTTACCTGCAATCTTTAAGGTAAGTTCCTTAAGAATTCTATTTATTTCTGCCTTTTCTTTATTTCTAAGTTCTCTTATTTCATTATTAAGATCTACTAGTCCCATAGGCTCTATAAATAATGTAGCACCTGTACCACTCTGGTCATGTATAAGTCCCTTAACCTGTTCTTTGTACTCAGATCTTACAGGAAGTACATATCTATCTCCTCTTACGGTATAAAGACTTTCTTGAAGATATTTAGAGTAGGTTCTAACCATGCTGTTAACTCTGTCTTTAATGGAAGAACTTTTATCTTTTAGTTTCTTTCTAATTATAAATAAAGTTTCACTAGCTCTATCTGCAATTTCATCCTCTCCAATAATAGCTCTAAAGATTTCATCTTCAATATTCTTAAAGGGAACTATACCTGCTATTATATCTTCTAAAACTCTATAAGTTGTTTCCTCATCTTTGCTTTGTACATATTCCTTAAAGTTTCTAGAACTTTTAAGCATATTACCAATTCTAAGTAATTCTACTGGCATAAGTGTAGAATTTTTCTTAGCTCTTAAAAGTGCTTCCCTAACATCATATATTCCTTCAAAGGGTGGTGCACTTTTTGTAGTTAATAAAATTAATGCTTCCTTGGTCTCCTCTAAGTGTTCTTTGATTTCATAGAGATTGTTATATGGTTTCAGATTATCAATTAAATCTTTTCCAGCTTTTGTAACTGTATATTTTTTTAATATTTCCTTGATTTTATAATATTCAAGTACTTTAAAGGTCTTTTCATTCATTTCTTATCCCCTACTTTCTATTCAATTCCCCTCTTATAATGTCCTTTTGTAGTTTTCCCTAAATCTACATCTTCATCTTTAAATATATATTTCATCACCTTTAAAACCTGATTATAATCTTCATCTATAAAGTCAACTCTATAATTGTTAATATTATTTTTCCTTAATTCCTTAATAAATGGAACTATGTTTACAGGTAATGTATTATATATATGGCTTCTACAATATTTATCTGTAGTAACTAGAAACTCTTCATTCATCCTATCTCTTAATACAAACTTATCCTTATCACATCTGAAATTACAGTTTGAAGTAGAGCTCTTATCTCCAAAGGTACTACCAATTACACAGTATTCACTTACCATAAGTTCATACTTACCATAAACTACTACTTGCACTGGAGTTTTAATATTTTTAGCTAGAGAGAACATTTCTTTATTGTTAAGTTCTACACTTAAAGCTGATATATCTGTATACCTATTATAAAAATCATAGCTTTCACTATTTAAAATATTTAACTTATAATCTCCAATTATGTTAAGCCTATTTTTAAACACATTTATTATACCTAAATTAGCTGTAATTAACCCCTTAATTTTAGAAATATTCTTTTCTATAGCTTCAGTAACTAAATTAAATTCACTTTTTATTATATTAGGAACAATCATATATAAATTTTCATAATCTACTTCTTCTAAATTTAACCCTTCACCCTTTTTAAATAAATCTACTCCTATAGCTGGAGCTATATCTGGATTTTCACCTATAAAACTTAATACACTTTTTAATTGTTCTAGAGTTTTAACGCATATTAGATACTTATCATTAAATATATCTTTAGCTTCTTTAGAATTCCTATTAAATTCTTTATAAGCCTTTTCTTCCACATGCCGTTTATCACGAATTTTAATATACTTCATTATATCTTCAATAAGCTCACGTCTTACACTATTTATAGATGATACCCTTAAAAATCCTTCTTCAAAGGTTTCAAATTCAATGTTTTCTAGTTTAAAAGGAGTATCCCCTAACTTATTGAGATTTTTAATTATGGCTTCCTTATCCATAGGCTTATTAGCTGCAACCTCTACATTTTCTCCATAGACTTCAAATTCTTTTTCCTGATAAACCGTAGATAAATAAAATCTTTCTCCTGGAGCGAATCTAACCTTTATAGTCAAGGGTAACTTTACACCATAAATATCTTCATAATTTTTTTGAAGTTTAGTTAAAAGTTCATTATCTGAAGTTACATATACTTTATCTCCCACCTTATATTTAGTAGGCATAAGCTTCACTTTTTCGCCTTTAAAGGCTTCTTTAACCTTTTCTTTCCCCTTTAAAATATTTGTGATTGTAAATCCACTATTATCCGTTCTAACTCCATCCTGGGCTTTTATATCCTTTTGAAGCTGTATGGTTAAATCTTTATCAACGGTGCCTAAAAATACTCCTGTGTTTTTGGGACAATTATATGCCATCATATCTCTTCCAATGTTTCCTCTAAGATATGCCTTGGAAAACCCTTCTCTATTAAATAATTGATTTAGTATGGCCTTTTTAGGTGCTATCTCAAAACATTTGTTGTGATACACACTATCTATAGCTTCTCTATAGGTAGTTACAACACCACTTACATATTCAGGCTTTTTCATTCTACCTTCTATCTTTAATGATGAAGTCCCACTTTCAATTAAACTTTTAATTTCATCTATAGTACAAGTATCCTTTGGACTTAATAGATACCCTTCTCTATTTTCTCCACTAGATTTTTTTATTATAGTATAAGGTAATCTACAGGGCTGTGCACATCTTCCTCTATTTCCGCTTCTTCCTCCTATGATACTACTCATAAGACATTGTCCAGAATAACTTATACATAATGCTCCATGGACAAATATTTCTGTTTCTATATCTAAGTCCTTTGAAATATATCTTATTTCATCTAGACTTAACTCCCTTGATAAAACTATTCTTTGAAAGCCCTCATTCTTTAAAAATATAGCCCCTTCTCCATTATGTATAGTCATTTGTGTGGATGCATGAATTTCAAAATCTGGTATAGCTTCTTTTATAATTTTAAATAATCCCATATCTTGAGTTATAATAGCATCTACACCAATTTCATATAAAAACTTTCCATATTCTAAAGCTTCATCTAACTCGTCTTCTTTTATCACAGTATTAAAGGCTATATATACTTTAACATTATATAAATGACAATAATTCACTACTTCTATTAATTCTTCTTCATTAAAATTATTTGCATAGGCTCTAGCAGAAAACTTACTCCCGCCCATATATATAGCATCTGCACCACCTTGAACAGCAGCATAGATACTTTCTTTACTTCCACCTGGCGCTAATAATTCTATTTTATCCATATGTTCTCAACTCCTATCAATAAGAAATGTCTTTATTCTATATTAAAAAAGTCATACTTATTTTATTAGTACTTATTTTTTACTTCTCATGGATTATTATATCACAATTCTCTTTGTTACAAACTGTAAAAAATAATAGGAGCTAATACCTTTTTATTGGTTAGCCCCTATACATCTTAATTCATCAATTTTAAATATCCCTCATATATGCCTTCTAACATATTCTTCAAGTTATAATTATATCTTATATATTCTTTTAGTTTATTATTTTTTCTTTTTACCCTACTTTTCTCTACTGCTAATTTTATACTATTATGATTATAAGGATCACAATATATTGCCATATCTTTAAAATATTCCTTTGAAGCCCCTTCCTCTGTAACCACTATATTACATCCATAAGCTGCTGCCTTAAGGGATGATAAACTTGTAACTTCTGAAAAACTAGCCAATACGTGAGCACTAGAAAAGGTGTATGCATTATACAAATCATAGTCATTCATAAAGCCTAAGTAATGGGTAGTGGGATAAGCTAAACATTCTTTTAAGTAACGCTCCTCTGATGCTGTCCCAATTAGTACTAAATCTACTCCTATTTCATTACATATCTTACTCAATTCTAATTGGTTTTTCACTTCACAAATTCTTCCTACGCACAATATATAATTGTCTAAATTATATCTCTCCTTAAAATTATATAAAGGAACTTCATCATAATTTATATCTACTCCATTATAAACAACTTTAATATCTCCCTTTGTAGTGAAATCCCTGGTTATTAAAGACTTTTCGTATATACTATTGCAAAATATGATTTTACTTTTCTTTAAAATCAATTCCTTATAAACTTTACAATTATTCCATAGATTTTTTCGTTCCATATTATCACTATATTCGAAAAACTTCTCCATATTAAAATACATAGGTGATACTACTATATTACATTTACTATTACTAGCTAATTTAAAATGTTTATAAGCATCAAATATATTTTTAATATCAAAAAGATGTACTATATCATAATCATCATAATTAGCCTCCTCATTGGCTCCACATATATCTACATTTACCCCTTTCTCTTTTAAAAAAGTGTATATTTTAAATATTATAGTAGTATCTCCTGAACTTAAATTTATATAATTACTTCTAGCACACAGCAAAACTTTCATGTATAATCCCCCTAAGAATTATGGTTTTACCTAATACCTATGCCTATAAAATTTTAATTATCACAATATTAAAGAATAAAATTATATTTAATTCATAAATATAGCTAATTATCCTAAAATAAAAAAAGGCGATAATATATAAATATAATATTATCACCTAAACTTTTACTTTTTTCTTACATTAACTTGTCCATTTTTCATAAGCTGAAGATTTTTATCCTCAATCTCATGACTAAGTTTCTCTAGCTGTCTTACTCTAGCAATTTGGTCATATCTTAAATTATTATTTTCAGATAGAAGCTTTTTGTTAAAGGTCATTTGTTTTTTATTATCCTTTTTTAACTCTTGAACAACTTGGTCCATAAGTTCTAATTGCTCTTTAAGATATGTAACCTCATCCTTTAGCTTTCCTATCTCTTCATCTTTATCCGAAGTGTTAACTTTTCTTAAGTCTTCATTTTCTTTTTTTGCAGCCTGTAAATCTCTTTTTAGTCCTTCCACTTCGGAAATAAGATTTTTTTGTTCCTTTGCAATCATTTTATAATTTTCATTTGCTCTTTCACAGGCCTCTTTATTTTTAAAAACCTCATCTCCTAAATTAATTGCTGCAAGAATAGTAGCATCAGGACGACTTATTTTAGAATTCTTAAACATTAGACTATTTATTTTATTATCTACATATTGAGCAACCATTTGTAGATACTCATCATTTTCTTCTCCTCTAAGGTTATATTCCATTCCATTTATCTTAACTGTTATAATGCTCACATAAACACCCTCTTAATTATAAATTTACATCTGCATAAACTTATAATCATTTTAACATATATTAGCTATTTATTAAATAAGGTATTTAATAAATATTCCAAATACTTGTCAACAATATGTTTCATAAAACTTAATTAAATATAAATATAGTATATTATCGTACATATTATATAATTATATTGTAATATTTTACCATATTGAAACGCATTGCTTTTGCTTTTCCCCGTGTTCACTATAATTATAATCTATTTAAAATTGTAAACTATTCACTTCATAGAAAACTCCACAAAAATAAGTAGATGTAAATTTACACCTACTTATTTAAATTAATAATTATCTTAATTCTGCACCTAGCTTATACTCTAAGCTTCTTAAAATCTTATCATGAACCTTATTTACTTCAGTATCAGTTAAAGTTTTATCTGCATGTCTATAGGTTATAGCATAGGCTATACTCTTCTTACCTTCTGGAATTTGACTTCCTTTATAAACATCGAATAGCTTAGCACTTTCTAAGATGCCGCCACCTTGTTTTTTAATAGTGTCTTCTATCTCTTGTACTAGAACTCTATCATCTACTAAAACTGCAATATCTCTTGTTACTGCTGGGAATTTAGGAAGTGCTTTATGTTTTTTGTCTATCTTAGCACATTCCATTAACATATCTAAATTTAATTCAGCAACAAAACATCTTGTATCTATACCATAATTTTCACTTACATCTGGATGAATTTCACCTAAAACCCCTGAAATTTTATTTCTAAGTTTTAATGCAGCAGTTTTCCCTGGATGGAAGCTAGGGTTCTCACTTTCTCTAATAAAAATTCCATTATCTATTCCTAAGGCATCTAGTACATTTTCTACCACACCTTTAAGTTCTAAATAATCTCCCGCTCCATACATTCCTAAGGTTAGAGTATTTCTTTCTTCTGGCAACTTCTCTTCATCAGTATTTTTTATATATACTTTACCTATTTCAAAAAGCATTGCACTTTCATTACTCTTTACATAGTTTCTAGCTAAAGATTCCATCATTGATGCAAGAGTAGTAGTTCTCATAACCTTGAAATCTTCTCCTAGAGGATTTCTAATTTCCACTACATTTCTAAGTTCACTATCTTGTGGAATTAAAAGTTTATCAAAAATTTTATTACTTACAAAGGAATAACTTATAGATTGATTTATTCCACTAGCTACTAAAGCTTCTATTATTTTATCTTCTAGCTTATGCTTATCTGATTTTCCAGACTTTATTGCCTCACAATGAGGAAGGGTAGATTCAAAATTATTATATCCATGAATTCTAGCAATTTCCTCTGCTATATCCTCTTTTATATTTAAATCACTTCTAAATGTTGGACAATTAACAACTAAAACATCACTTTTAATTTCAGTATTCAAATCTAATCCATCTAAATATCTTTTCATATCTTCTTTTGATATATTGCTACCTAAGAATCTATTAACCCAGTTACTATCTACTTCTAAGGTATGAGGTTCTTTAACTTCATTATATATATCTATAACCCCAGTCATAACCTTACCTGCACCTAATTCTTCCACTAGAGCACATACTCTATCTATAGCTAACTTACATAGGTTTGGATCTAAATCCTTCTCAAATTTAGTTGAAGCTTCTGTTCTAAGTCCTAACTTTTTAGATGTATTTCTTATATTAAGACCATTAAAATTTGCACTTTCTAGGATTATCATAGAAGTATCTTCTTTAACCTCTGAGTTTAATCCTCCCATAACTCCTGCAAGTCCTATAGTTTTATCCCCATCCTTTATACAAAGCATAGTACTATCTATAGTTCTTTCCTCTTCGTCTAAAGTAACAAATTTTTCTCCATCTTTTCCAGTATCAACTACTATAGTATTAGATACTATATCTCTAGCATCAAAGGCATGTAATGGTTGACCTAACTCTAACATAACAAAGTTTGTTATATCTACAATATTATTAATAGGTCTTACATCAGCTTCTAATAATCTCTCTTGCATCCACTGTGGTGATGGTTCTATCTTTATATTGCTAATTCCTTTAGCCATATATCTTCTACATAGTGGACTCTTAATTTCTACTTTATAACTATCAGTTATATTAGTTTTACTTTCTTCACTATATTTAAGATTTGGCATTTTATAAGTTAACCCTAAAGTAGCTGCTGCTTCTCTTGCCATTCCAATTATACTAAAGCAATCTGCTCTATTAGAAGTAATTTCAAAGTCAATAATAGCACTTTCAAGTGGTATTACAGACTTGATATCTACTCCAATAGATGTATCTTTAGGTAATATCATAAGTCCATGTACTGGCTCATCTCCAGCAATTCCAAGCTCTTCTTCTGAGCAGAACATACCGTTTGACACTACTCCTCTTAATTTACCTTTCTTAATCTTAAGTCCTCCATGTAGCGTTGCTCCATGTAGTGCTACTGGAATAATATCCTGCTCCTTCATATTTGTAGCAGCAGTTACTATTTGTATTTCTTCCTCTTTGTTAATATCCACTGCACATACAACTAGTTTTTCTGCATCTGGATGTCTTTCTATTTTTGTTATCTTTCCTGTAACTACATTAGAAATTTCATCTCCTGTAAGTATAACCTCTTCAACATGAGACCCTGAAAGATTTAATGCATCTGCAAGTTCTACAGGGGAAACATTTATATCAACATAGTCTTTTAACCATTTAACTGGATACTTCATAATCTTCCTCCTTATATATTAAAACTGATTTAAAAATCTCATATCACTTTCATATAATAATCTAATATCTTCAATGCCGTATTTTAACATTACAATTCTATCTAATCCAAATCCGAAAGCAAAACCGCTATATTTTTCTGGATCAATTCCGCAATTTCTAAGTACTTGTGGATGCACCATACCACAGCCTACAATTTCTATCCATCCACTACCTTTACAAACTTTACATCCCTTACCTCCACATACAAAGCAAGTTGCATCCATCTCTGCTGATGGTTCTGTAAATGGGAAGTGGTGTGGTCTAAATTTAACCTTCATGTCATCTCCAAACATCTTTTGGATAAACATTTCTAGTGTTCCCTTTAAATCTCCAAAGGTAATATTTTCTGCCACTACTAATCCCTCAATTTGATAGAATATTGGTGAGTGAGTTGCATCTACAGCATCTGAACGATATACCTTTCCTGGTGCAATCATCTTTATTGGTGGCTTTTGATTTTCCATAGTTCTTATCTGGATTGGAGATGTCTGAGTTCTTAATACTATATTATCATTTATGTAGAAAGTATCTTGTTCTCCTCTCGCTGGATGATCCTTAGGTATATTTAAAGCTTCAAAATTGTAATGATCAAATTCTACTTCTGGTCCTTCTTCTATAGAAAAACCCATAGATAAAAATATATCATTTACTTGATCAAGAGTTAAACTTAATGGATGTTTTTTCCCCATAGTTTGTTTCTTTCCTGGCATAGAAATGTCTATTACTTCACTATTTAACTTTTCAGTCTTTTCTGCACTTCTAATAGCTACTACCTTTGTATCAATAGCACTTTCTATTTCTTCTCTTACTTCATTAGCGATTTTACCTACCACCGGTCTTTCTTCTGCTGATAGTTTTCCCATACCTCTTAAGATTGCAGTAAGCTCTCCTTTTTTCCCTAGATACTTTACTCTGATATTTTCAAGTTCAGCTTTATCTGTTACTTGACTTAGTTGTTCTAGGGCAATTTTTTTAATTTGTTCTAATTGTTCTTTCATATTCTAAGCTCCTTTCTAAAATTCATGAGTTCATTTAAAATTATGGATTAAAACTTTCTTTAGGAAAAAATTTTCACTTCATAATTAATAAAATTTCTACTTAATTTCATGTATAAATAATAGTTTCTGAAATTAAGTTTTTGCTTTATAGACATAAAAAAACCGTCCCTAAAAAGGGACGGAAAATCCGCGGTACCACCCTAATTGAGTTTTATTAAAACTCCTCTTAGTAAATCTATCGACCATAGCCGCTAATTACTACTATTACTTCATAATTAGTACTCAGAAGTGAACTTCGATATAATCCTATAAGAACAGCTTTCAGTCTTTGGCTCTTCCTCCCTTATATAAAAATATATATCTACTCTCTTCGTCATTGTATAAATATTTTATTTTTACTAAACTAGTTTGGATACTATTTTACATAAAAATATTTAAATCCTAGCTTGATAGAAACATTATACATATAATATATAAAAATTTCAAGTATTAATACTTTTTATTTAACTTTTGTCTTACACCTTCATATATCATAATAGATGCAGCTATAGCAACATTTAAGGATTCTGTATTTCCTAGCATAGGAATTTTAACCTTACAGGTAGCTAAATTCATAACTTCATCACTAATACCATTACCCTCATTACCTACAGCTATTATTGCATTATCTACTAAATTAACTTCATAAAAGTTTTTTTCTGTATCAAGGGAACTGCATACTAAATTATATCCCTCACTAATTAATCTTTTTGTAAAATTTAAATCTTCATCATGGATTATAGGAATATTAAATATGGAACCCATAGTAGCTCTTAAAGTTTTTTCATTATATAAGTCTACTGTATCTTTACTTAAAATAACTCCCCTACAACCAGCACTATGAGCTGTTCTTATTATAGTTCCTAGGTTGCCTGGATCTTGTACCTTATCAGCTAAAATATACAGTCCTTCTTCTTTATTGAAATTTTCCTCTTTCATTTGAAGTACAGCTAAAACTCCTTGAGAATTTTCTGTGCCTGAAATATTCTTAAATAGACTGTCATTTATAATAAATATTTTTTCTTCATATTCATCAATATAAAAAGAAAATTTTTCTTTAAATTTATCAACTGAGCTTTCCTTTATAAAAAGTTTATCTATAATAAAATCCGATTTAAAACCTTCTTCTAGAAATCTAAATCCTTCTATAATGAACTTTTTACTTTCAACTCTATATTTTTTCTCTTTTAATTTTTTAATTTCTTTTAATGTGTTATTATCCTTACTTTTTATAACCTGCACTTATAAATCTCCTTATCTAACTAAACTTTCAATTCCGTTTAGCTCAGAAGTTCCTCCTATGGCTACTATTATATCGCCTTCCTGTATAACCTCATCCGCAGCTGGAGATACCTCTATATTATCATCTCTTTTAATAGCTACCACATTTACACTGTATCTTACTCTTAAATCTAACTCTTTTAGAGAGTGACCTTCCCATTCCTTTGGGGTAACAATTTCTGCAATACTAAAGTCTGGTGATAACTCTATATAATCAAGTATGTTAGAAGAACAAAGGTTATGAGCAACTCTAATTCCCATATCTCTCTCTGGGAATATAACTCTATTAGCACCTATTTTATATAAAACTTTTGCATGCATAGCATTATTAGCCTTAGTTATAATATGCTTAACATTCATTTCTTTAACTAAAAGAGTAGATAGAATATTAGCTTGAATATCAGAACCAATACTAATTATAGCTACATCAAAGTTACCAATTCCAAGGGCTCTTAGACTAACTTCATCATTAGCATCTACTTGAACAGCATGAGTAACTCTCTCTGCAATGTTTTGAACTGCTTCTTCATCTATATCTACAGCTAATACATCATTACCAAGTGCATATAAAGTCTCTGCTACTGAAGTTCCAAATCTACCTAACCCAATAACTATAAATTGTTTTTTACTCATTAATATATCCCCCTTTATCCAACTAAGATTTTATCTTCTGGATACTTAATAGAATTTCCTCTTTTACTTTTTCTTATAGAAATTGCTACAACTAATGTAAGTGGCCCAACTCTACCTGCATACATAGTTAGAGCTACTATACCCTTGCCTATAGTGGTAAGCTCTTGAGTTAATCCTAATGTTAACCCAACAGTTCCAAAGGCTGAAGTAGCTTCATATAAATAATGTTCAAAAGGAGCACCCGATGCTCTTTCTGTAATAGATAATAATATGGTTGTAGTGAACACTAACGCCAATGCTATTACCACTACTGCTAAAGCCTTATATACAGTTTCTTTATTTATTTTTCTTTTAAATAACTCTGTATCTTCTCTTCCATTTATAACTGATAGTATTGTCATAAAAAGTACACCAGCTGTAGAAGTTTTTATTCCCCCAGCCGTTGATCCTGGTGAACCACCAATAAACATCAACATTATGGTTAAAAATGTAGATGCCATAGTCATCTTTGTCAAATCTATAGAATTAAATCCTGCTGTTCTTGGTGAAACCGATGCAAAAAATGCTGACAGCACTTTTTCTTTAATTCCCATAGGCTTTAAAGTATCTGGATTAGAAAGTTCAAATACAAGAAACATTATAAATCCAAATAAAATTAATCCTACACTCACGGCTATTACCAGTTTAGTCTGTAGTGTTAATCTTTTTGTACGTTTATAATTAAATATATCATTCCATGCATAGAAACCTAGCCCACCAATTACTATTAAAGAAGATATAGTAAGTATTATCAAAGCATTATCACTATAGGCAGTTAAACTACTATAATTCCCCATGAGATCAAATCCAGCATTACAAAATGCAGAAACTGCATGAAATATACTATAATATATACCTTTAATAATTCCAAACTCAGGTATAAATTCAAAGGAAAGCAGTAAAGCTCCTATAAATTCTATTGAAAAAGTAAATACTAATATATATCTAGCTAATTTTACTATTCCCTGAAGAGATGTTGAATTTAATGATTCCCTTATAATTAATCTTTCTTTAAGAGTTATTTTTTTACCAATAATTAATGATAAAAGTGTAGCAAAAGACATAAATCCAAGACCACCAATTTGTATCAAAATAAGTATTACTGTTTTTCCAAAATAGCTCCAATAAGTACCAGTATCTACAGTAACTAATCCTGTAACACAAACTGCAGAAGTTGATGTAAAAATACAATCAATAAATGGAGTTCCTACACCTTTTATAGTAGCAATAGGTAAGCTTAATAATAGGGCACCTGTAAATATTATAGTTGCAAATCCCATAGCTATTATTTGAACGGGAGTAAAGTTTTTACGCCTTAGAATATCCCTTAATCTTAACTGCATAGATAACACCTCAAACTTTTAAAAAAATTTATCACGATTATATATTTATATATAGTTTCCCCATTTCCTTATTAAAATATATATAGTATAAAAATGTAGCCATGGCTACATTTCTATACTATATATATCCCTTTATTTATTATCTTTATTTCTTCTATAAAAAATAATAAATAATTATGTACATTAAAATTTAGTCTAACAAAATCCAGAGACATGACATAGTCATCCTCTGGCTTTTATTTTTTATATTTAATTAAGCTTATATATGCTTCTTAGCAACTTCTACTAATTCAGCAAATGCTTTTGGATCGTTGATTGCTATTTCAGAAAGCATTTTTCTGTTTATTTCAACTCCAGCAAGCTTCATTCCATTCATGAATTTTGAATAAGAAAGATCATTCATTCTAGCAGCTGCATTTATTCTAGCTATCCATAGTTTTCTGAAATCTCTTTTCTTTAATTTTCTTCCAACATAAGCATTTCTTAATGCTCTTATTACTGATTCATTAGCTGTTTTAAATAACTTGCTTTTTCCACCGTAGTATCCTTTTGCAAGTTTTAATACTTTTTTATGTTTTTTACGACTATTCATCGCTCTTTTTACTCTTGCCATTATATTTACCTCCTAGATAACTTCCTACTATAAGTATGGTAGTAATTTCTTCATTATTTTTTCTTGAGTAGTTGAAACATATCCTGTTTTTCTAAGATTTCTCTTAGTCTTTCTGCTCTTCTTAGTTAATATATGGCGTCTAAAAGCTTTAGATCTTTTTAACTTACCTGTTCCTGTCTTTTTAAATCTCTTTGCTGCACCTCTATGTGTTTTCATTTTTGGCATTGTAAAGTCCTCCTCTCGGTTATGCTCTTTTTGGAGCTAATATCATTATCATATTTCTTCCTTCTTGTCTAGCTGGCTTTTCAATAACATAAACATCGCCTAATTTTTCTACAAAAAGGTTTAATATCTTGTGTCCTACTTGTGAGTTTTCAATTTCTCTTCCTCTAAATCTCACAGTAACTTTAACTTTGTCTTCATCTAATAAGAACTTTCTAGCATTATTAGCTTTTATCTCAATATCGTGATCTTCTATGCTAGCACTTAGTCTAATCTCTTTAAGAGTAGTGATTTTTTGTTTCTTTTTAGCTTCTTTTTCCTTCTTTTGTTGCTCATAAACAAACTTACCAAAATCCATGATTTTGCATACCATAGGTTTTGCATTTGGAGATACTACAACTAAATCTAATTCCTTTTGTAATGCAATTTCTAATGCTTCTTTTGTAGAAATTACTCCTAGTGCTTCCCCGTCTGAGTTAATAACTCTAACTTCTTTGTCTCTTATCTCTTCATTCATCATGAAATCTTTATTTTTACTGATAACATTCACCTCCGGCTTTTAAACCACATATTTTTATCTTATATAAAATAAAAAGGACAGCAAACGCCGTCCTGTTATTACAATCATTGTAAACCAAAATTTTACCTTACTAGCAGTACTGTAAGGTGAGAAACGGCAGTTTCTACTTGTTAATTAGTTATTTACTTTTTCACTAACATAGTTAATCTTACTACACCTTTATATTATTGTCAATAGGCATTTCTATAATTTCTTTAAACATTAAACATTCATTACAACCACTGCAATGATAAATTCTATTCTCAAAAACTTTCTCTAGAGTATTAATTAGCTCCTTATTTTTACATCTATTAGCAGAATGTATTACTATTTTTTTCGGGCACATAGTTATTAGCCCACTTATAACTAAATCATCTTGACTAACGTCTACTATATTTTTATTTTCGCAAATTTCATTTAAAAGGGTTTCCATAATATTATTTCCAAATTCATCTCTGAGTATATATGAATCTCCTCTTTTTCCAATATACAAATCTACCTTTTCAGCCTTACTTTCTTGTATCTCAACAAAATACTTTAAAAGACTAATAAATTCATTATACTCTTTTTCTATCATATAACTTTCTACCACTTTTTCTATTATCGTATATATCTGTGGCATTAATTCCTTGGATCTAAAGTCCATAAACCCTTTAATATTTAATACGTTACCTTCTTCTATACAATTAATAATTCTATCTAAAATACTATTTTTCTTATTCATATAATATATCACAGTATCATCTATAGGTACTTCTTCTTTTAAAATTTTATATATATCCTTTTTTACAATACTTATATCGTTATAGTTAAGAAAATTATACGTTTCATTCAGATGTTTATTAACTCTTTTTTCTAAAAATTCATTAATAATTACACCATATAAAATATTAGCTGTATAATAGTTAAATAATTTCTTAACTTCATCCTCAGTGTAATCACCATCTTCCCAATATATATGTATACATTCATCTAATTCATCATTTTCAATTTTCAAATTTATACATTTCTTTTTCTCTCTTAAATACTCACTCATACTCTTAACTTGATTTAATACATAATCCTTATAACTATTATTTACAATGGTCAACAGTAGCATTCAATCACCCCACTTCATGTTAAGAATTTTATAGATACAGAACTTTACTTTAATATATTATGTATATTATGTGTTTTTATTTTTTACTATATACAATTTATTAAATCCAATTTATTCTACAAATTTTATAACATATATGATATATTATTTTTAAGTTAGTAACAACTAACCTTAAGGTGGTGATATTTTTGAAATATGCTTTTGTAGACTTTAGAATTTCTTTTGAGGAATTATTTGCTTTGGAAAATTTAAATTGTAAAGTTATCCTTTGCGAACCATGCAATTCATTGTATCCAGCTATATGTGGTCATCCTGATATTCTTATGCATTTCATTGACAATAATAATGCCATCATTCATAAGGATGCATCTTCTACCTTTGAAGAAACTCTAAAATCTCTAAATCTAACAGTATTGAGAAGCACTAGCACTTTAACTGATAAATATCCTAATGATATTATCCTTAATGCTGTAAATACTCCTGATTTTTTTATGCATAATATAAGGTATACTGATAAAACTTTATTAGAAAATATTAATCATAAGACATTAATAAATATAAATCAAGGTTATACTAAATGCTCTACTGTAGTATTATCTAATAAGGCCTTCATAACTTCTGATATATGTATTTACAAAGAATTAAATAACTATGGATATGATGTACTCTTAATTCCACCAGGTGACATTCTTTTACCTCATTTGAATTATGGCTTTATTGGAGGAACTTGTGGTATGATAGATTCTAAAACTATAGTTTTTTATGGAGACCTAGATTTATATCCTCACGGGAATTTAATAAAAAGATTTTTAGATAAACATGGCATAACCCCTATTTCTTTAGCCAATTCTCAATTAATTGATAGAGGTAGTATATACTTTTTAGATATTTAGTAACTCATCTATACAAAATACTACAATATGAATTTTTAATATTTAATTTTAATGCCTCTCTCTTTGAAGCAAATTTATATAATGTATAAAATAAAAAAGCAAGTAAATAAATTACTTGCTTTTTTGGAGGCGCCACCCAGATTTGAACTGGGGATAAAGGCTTTGCAGGCCTCTGCCTTACCACTTGGCTATAGCGCCATATTGGAGCGGAAGACGAGATTCGAACTCGCGACGTTCACCTTGGCAAGGTGACGCTCTACCACTGAGCCACTCCCGCGTAATAATGGTGGCTCGAGCAGGAATCGAACCAGCGACACGAGGATTTTCAGTCCTCTGCTCTACCGACTGAGCTATCGAGCCAGACACAAATTTTAGAATTTATTGGCGACCCAGAAGGGACTCGAACCCTCGACCTCCGGCGTGACAGGCCGGCACTCTAACCAACTGAGCCACTGGGCCATATGGTGGTCGCAACAGGGATCGAACCTGTGACCCCCTGCTTGTAAGGCAGGTGCTCTCCCAGCTGAGCTATGCGACCAAAATTTAAATTTGTGACACCATTATTAAAAATAATCTTTGCTAAGCTTAAAAATCAATAAATCTTCCAAGTCTTAACAAAGACTATTATATTAAATTTTTAGTTTATTGTCAATATGGTTTTTAGAATTTATTATAGAAATTAGTTAATAGCTTCTAATATTTTTTTAATATCTTCTGGTTTAAAATCATAGGTTTTATTACAGAAATGGCACAATATTTCTTCTGTCTTGCCATCATCGTATATCTCTTGTAAATCATCTTTACCAATACTAATCAGCACTCTTTCAACTCTTTCTCTTGAACAGTCGCATTTATACGCTGGTACTAAAGCATCATATATTTTCAAATCCATATCTTCAAATATAAATTCTAATATTTCTTCTATAGTCATTCCCTTCTCTATCATAGCTGTTACCGATGGAACTTCTTCCAATCTATAAGTTATTATATCTGCTAAGAATTCTGACGCACCTGGCATCATTTGTATAATAAATCCCCCAGCAGCTTTTATAGATAAATCTGTATCTACCAATACTCCTAAAGCAACAGCAGATGGTGTTTGCTCAGATACCGTAAAGTAATACGCTATATCATCGCCTACTTCCCCTGTATATATAGGCACTTGCCCTACATAAGGTTCTTTAAGCCCCATATCCTTAATTACTTTTAGATATCCATTTTTACCTATAGCACCACCAACTTCTAATTTACCTTTTTCATTTAAAGGTAAATCCACTTTTGGGTTTCCTATATATCCTTTAACACTTCCATCATGATGGGCGGTAACAGTAACTCCTTTCGCTTCTCCACCACCATCTATTTGAATAGTTAAACTATCAGTATGATTTTTTAGCATAGAACCCATTAAAACCCCACCAGTTAACATTCTCCCTACTGCTGCTGAAGCTGTTGGCATACATTCATGAGTTTTAGTTGCTTCATTCACTAATTCTGTAGTAATAGCTGCAATTATTCTTACTTGGCCATCCTTTGCAGTGGCTCTAATTAATTTATCTTTCATTACTCTAACATCCTTTCTTACTCAAAACATAGGTTATTCTTTCTGTATTCTCGCCTATGGCAACTTCTTCATAACAATTAAGTTTTTTTTCTATGACAAGGTTTGATTCTTTTATAAACTTTTCTATTTTACTCTCACTATAGGCTCTCTCTCTGTGATGTTCATCAAATCTATGATACACTTGTCCTTCTTTAACAAAAAAGGTTAAGTACATATCAACAATATCCTCTTGTAATTGATTTTCCCAAATATATACCACATCTTCTCTGTCATAGTTAAAGCTATTATTTCCTAATATATTTTTTATTTTGTACTCTGTATTAATGTCAAAAATAAAAATACCATCATCCTTTAAGTGTTTATTAACTGACGCAAAATATAATTGAAGTTTTTCATCCTCAATTATATAATTAGTAGAATCCAATCCACAGGTTATCAGATCAAACTGCTTTTTAAGATTAAAGGTACATATATCTTGGCACATAACCTTAGCTTTAATTCCCTCTGCCTTTAATTTTTCATCAGCAATAGATAACATATACTCTGATAAATCTATAGCCGTTGTAAATATAAAGTTTTTCCCAATTAACTTGGTAAAATTCCCTGTACCACAAGCTAAATCTAAATATTCTCTTCTTCCAACATTATATTCCTTGCAAATCTCAATAATTTTATCTGCCCAACCTCTATAATTGATATCTTCATTAATAAGTTCATCGTATATATCTGCAAAATCATTATAACAGTCCATAGGTTCACCATCTTTTCTATATAATCACCTATTTATTTTACATTACTTTCTTTATTTTGTCTAAGAATTCTTCCATGACTATGTAACAAATCTCATATCTATATGTTATTCATATATTAAGCTATAACTATATCTCTTCATTAAATTAATACAATTTATCTTAATTATTATAACTAAGTCTTAGCTAAGCTTGATTATTATTAGTATATTATATAAAACTAAAAAAACTCGTCATTCTTAGGGATATTTAGACCCTTTTTCTTTTTGGTCATAATACCTCCAATTCTCCCCGTTTCTTCTGCAGTTAAACTATTCCATCCAAATTCATTTACCTTATCAGCTAAACCTAATTCTTCTACTATATCATATTTTATCTGCTCTCTTAAAGCCTCCTGTGGAGTTAATTCTTTATTAGCTTTCAATTTAGATTTTATTACTTTTTTTATAGGAGTCTTACCCACAAACTTCCACCTCCGCGTTATTAAAATATAGTTTTAATGTAATAACTATATTTTCTACCATAGACTTTTTTTTATTCATATCCTTTATAAATTCTATAGTTTTTCTTACTCCCATGGTAAGTAGTTTTAAATTTACACTAACTAATAAAAATACTCCTTAAAGTATTTCTAAATACTTTAAGGAGTATGAAACATCCTAATAATATTTTATATTATTTTCTACCTGAAGTGTAAGTGTATTTTAAATCAACTGTTCCAAATAATGGAGCACTGTAACTCTTAACATACTTTCTTACATATGTGTTTTTAAATCTCCAAGACTCTGGACTTATAACAGCATCTTCATATAATAAAATTCTTTCTGCTTGTTTAAATAATTCTGTTCTTTCTGCTGGATCTACAGTTTTTGCTGCATCAGCTATAAGCTTATCGTATTTAGGATTTGACCACCCTGTCATTACAACGTTAGCTCCAGTTACCCAGAAATCAAGGAATGTGTTAGGGTCATTGTAGTCACCGCCCCATGCCATAGCTGCTACTTGATAATCAAAGTTATCAGTTCTTTCTTGGAATTGTGCCCACTCAACATAATCAACTTTTACTTTTACACCAAGTGTATCTTCATAAACACGTTGTTGGAATTCAGCCCATACCTTATTTTCAGCTGAAGTACCTGCTTCTAGGTAGTTAATTGTTATTTTAGATGGATCATCTCCAAGTCCTAATTCCTTCATTCCTTCAATTAATAAAGCCTTTGGATCTGGATTTTCATCTAGAAGATCCTTAACTGGAGTATCATTTACTTTCTCTCTATAATCTTCTCCACCTATTTGTACTTTAGGAGGTACAAAAGACATAGCTGGCTCTCCAAGACCTTTTCTTAAAGTTTTAATTTTATTTTCTCTATCTTCAGCTACCATAAATGCTTTTCTTACTTTAGCATTACTAAATAACTTATCTTTATGGTTGAAGAAAGTATAAGTAGTAGAACCATCATATCCTTTTTTAGCCTCATACTCACCAGTTGCATCAAACTTTTCTATCCATTCTGGTTTAGATACTCCACCCATATCTAATGAACCATTAAGTAATTCATTCATTCTAGCAGATTCTTCTTTAATTATTTTCATTGTAGCTTTATCAAGTTTTACATTTTCAGCATCCCAATATTCTGGGTTTTTAGTAAATTCAACCTTATTGTTGTGTACCCATTCAGAAATTACAAATGGTCCACTATATACCATTGTATTTGCTTCAGTACCATATTTATCTCCATGTTGTTTTACTATATCTTCTCTTTGTGGTTGCATTACTTTAAAGTATGTTAAATCTAAGAAGTAAGCACATGGTGAAGTTAATGTAAACTCAATTGTTTTTTCATCTACAGCCTTAATCCCTAGGTCTTCTGCTTTAGCTTTACCTGAGTTAAATTCTGCAGCATTTTTGATTGGATATAAAAGGAACGCATATGGTGATGCAGTATTTTGATCTAAAGTTCTAGTGATACCAAAAACGAAGTCTTGTGCAGTAATTGCTTTTCCATCACTCCATTTAGCATCTCTTAGTTTGAAAGTCCAAACTGATTTATCCTCGTTAGGTGTCCAACTTTCAGCTATACCTTCTATGATTTTATCTTTTCCAGTTTCATCTTGAATAATTCTTGTTAATGCCTCTTGGCTATTTGCAAGAACTTGTGATGAATACATATCACTTGATTTTGATTGGTCAATTGTTTTTGGCTCAGCTCCTAATAATAAGTTAAGATACTGTTCTTTATCCATATCTTCAGAAGCAGCAGTCTCTCCACCTTTGCCCTCATCTTTTTTGTCATCTTTACCACAACCTACTAAAGCAACAGAAGTTACCATAGATACAGCTAGTAAAGCAGCTAATATTTTTTTGCTTTTCATGAATAATCCCCCTTCATTAATCATCAATATAATAGATATAATGTCATATCCATCTGATTTAAATTTATTATATATTAACATTTTCACTATTGCAATACCTATTATCTGAATATTTATAAGATTGTCTCAATTCGACTTATTAACTCATATAACTGCAAATATTTAATAAAATATTAATGCACCCTATCATTTTCATTAATTATATCAAAATTTTTTTAATTATAATTTATTTATTAATTTATTTTAATATTTTTTGCTTGTTTATTTTTCTTTTTTCTTCTTTTTTCTTTGTTTGTCGAGTTTTATTTGCGTATAAATTCGAAATTTGTAATACGAATTTTATCATTTAACCCCTATATACATTATATATATTAAAACATTTTATATAATATTGATTTATTCCCCCAAACTTTGAATACATTAAATTAAAATTTTCTTATAAAACCCACTTTTATAGGCAAAAACATCAAAGCATCTAAAAAAAGTGAAGCATTGGTTATTTGCTTCACTTTTTTCTCATTTCATTATAATATTATTTTCTTCCAGTAGTATAAGTATATTTTAAGTCTATTGTTCCAAATAATGGAGCAGTGTAGTTTTTAACATACTTTCTTACATAAGTATTTTTAAATCTCCAAGCTTCTGGACTTACAACACCATCTTCATATAATAGTATTCTTTCAGCTTCTTTGAAAAGTTCAGCTCTTTCATTCGGATCATCACTTTTTCCTGCTTTAGCTATAAGTTCATCATACTTAGGATTTGACCAACCTGTTGGTACAACTCCAGCTGTTGATGTCCATAAATCTAAATATGTGTTAGGGTCATTATAGTCTCCAGTCCATGCCATACCTGCAACTTGATAATCAAAATTATCAGTTCTTTCTTGGAATTGCGCCCACTCAACAAAATCAACTTTAACATTAATTCCAAGTTTTTTTGTATAAACTTGTTGTTGGAATTCAGCATATTCTTTAGCTACTGAATCAGTACCTGATTGTAAGTAACTAATAGTTATTTTAGATGGATCTTCTCCAAGCCCTAGTTCCTTCATACCTTCTATTAATAATGCTTTTGGATCTTTGTTTTCATCCATTAATTTTTGAACTGGCAATTCATTTACTTTTGTTCTATATTCTTCTCCACCTATTTGTACAGACTTTGGTACAAATCCTAGAGCAGGTTCGCCAAGACCTTTTCTTAAAGTCTTAATTTTATTTTCTCTATCTTCTGCTACTATAAATGCTTTTCTTACCTTAGCATTACTGAATAGTTTATCTTTAAGGTTAAAGAAAGTATATGTAGTTGAACCATCATATCCTTTTTTAGATTCATATTCACCAGTAGAATCAAATTTTTCTATCCATTCTGGTTTAACTACTGTAGCCATATCTAATGAACCATTAAGTAACTCATTCATTCTTGCAGACTCTTCTTTTATTATTTTCATTGTAACTTTATCAAGTTTTACATTTTCAGCATCCCAGTATTCAGGATTCTTAACAAATTCTACTTTATTATTATGTACCCATTCAGATATCATAAATGGTCCACAATATACCATGCTATTAGCTTCTGAACCATATTTATCACCGTGTTCTTTTACTATATCTTCTCTTTGTGGTTGCATTACTTTAAAGTATGTTAAGTCAAGGAAGTATGCACATGGTGATGCTAATGTAAACTCAACAGTTTTTTCATCTATAGCTTTAACACCTAAGTCTTCAGCCTTAGCTTTACCAGAGTTAAATTCTACAGCGTTAGCTATAGGATATAATAGGAAAGCATATGGTGATGCAGTATTTTGATCTAGAGTTCTAGTAATTCCATATACAAACTGTTCTGCAGTAACTGGTTTACCATCACTCCATTTAGCATCTCTTAATTTGAATGTCCAAGTTAATTTATCATCTGAAGTTTCCCAACTTTCAGCTATACCCTTTTCAATTTTATCTTTACCATTTTCATCTTGCACAATTCTTGTTAAAGATTCTTGACAGTTTGCAAGAATTTGTGAAGAATAAGAATCACTTGATTTAGATTGGTCAATTGTTTTTGGTTCAGATTGTAAAAGCATATTTAAATATTGTTCAGCATCTGCTTCTCCATTAGTAGCAGTTCCTGCACCTTTTTCTTCACCTTTACCACACCCAACTAATGCCACTGATGTTATCATAGATAATGCTAATAATGATGCTAGTATTTTTTTACTCTTCATAAGTAATCCCCCTTAAAATAATTTGGTTTAGTTCAAAAATTAAAAAATTTTCTTTCTAAACTCGGCTCATCTTTGCGTTATTCATTGTGCATATTTCTACACATTTCCTCATAACTTTTATTTATATTTATAGTACACCCTTTTAACGACAATGTCAATGTTCACTACTTCCGTTTAAGACATTATAATTTTAATTTTATTCAATTATATGAATTATTACCTTTATCTTTTACGTAAAATTCCCTATATTTCAACAAAATATTATAAATTCACGAATAACAAATGATTCTATTACCATTGGTACATCTTATCTTCAAGGTTTCATATTTTCTTTGTCGTAATTTGTAGTTTTTTTTATAAATCAATCAATAAAAGAAGATATATGAATTTCATTTTTTAATAAAATTCTTTTTTCTGTATTTTCTTTAAATAATACTCAATTAAATTCAATATGATATTTACTACTAAACACCCATATATGACCTCCTTTTATATTATTATTAAAAGATATAGTAATACTTATACCTGGTAATAAAACTCAATAATTGAATAAAGTTCATAGCCATGTGATCAAAGTCTTTGTTTAAAAATACAGTTATTAAAAACATGATTTTACTAAGTTTTTAAATAAAAAAAATAAGAGCGCTTTAGCACTCTTATTTTTTTATTTAAATTATAATATATGACATGCAGCAAAGTGATTTGGCTCAATCTCTCTAAACTCAGGAGTTTTTTCACTACATATAGGTTTTGCATATCTACATCTTGGTGCAAATCTACAACCTGGTTTAGGATTTATTGGGCTTGGCACTTCTCCCTCTAGAGGTATTCTTGCTTTTTTCTTAGTTGCATCAGGATCAGGAATTGGAATCGCTGATAATAACGCTTGAGTATATGGATGTAAAGGCTTATCATATAAATCTTTACTACTAGTAAGTTCAACCATAGTTCCTAAATACATAACTCCAACTCTATCAGATATATGTTTAACCATTGATAGGTCATGGGCTATGAATAAATATGTTAACCCTAACTCATTTTGCAATTTTATCAGCAAGTTAACAACTTGCGCTTGAATAGATACATCTAGAGCAGATATAGGCTCATCACAAACAATGAAGTCTGGTTCTATAGCAAGAGCTCTTGCTATTCCTATTCTCTGTCTTTGTCCACCTGAAAACTCATGAGGGAATCTAGATGCGTGCTCTTTATTTAGTCCTACCAATTGTAGTAATTCATAAATTCTAGCCTGTCTTTCATTACCTTTATGAAGATTATGAATATCTATTCCTTCCCCAATAATATCTCCAACAGTCATTCTTGGATTTAGCGATGCATAAGGGTCTTGGAATATTATTTGAGCTCTTCTAGTAAATTCTTTTTTCTGCTTTTTATCATATTTACTAATGTCATCTCCATCAAATAATATTTCACCACCAGTCGCTCCATAAAGTCCCATTACAGTCCTTCCACAAGTTGTTTTACCACAACCTGATTCTCCAACAAGACCTAAGGTTTCACCTTTAAATATGTTAAAGCTAACATCATCTACCGCCTTAAGTGTAGCATTCCTACCAACTTCGAAATATTTTTTAAGATTCTTTACTTCAATTAAAACTTCTTTTTTATTTGATTCAGTCATCTTATTCACCTCTTCTTAACGCTTCTGGAACTTCAACCTTAGGTGCCATTGGGTGTTTTAACCAACACAACACTTGGTGATCGTTCTCTACATTAGTTACTTCTGGCATCTCCTCTAAACATATTTGCATACAATATTCACATCTTGCAGCAAAAGGACATCCAACTGGTGGTTTAACTAAGTCTGGCGGAGTACCGTTTAAAGCGTAAAGCGTATCTTTATTTTTTGTCTCAAGTCTTGGAACTGATTGAAGCAATGCCCATGTATAAGGGTGTTGAGGATTTGCAAATATTTCTTCTACAGTACCTCTTTCAATAACTTGTCCAGCATACATTACTTGAATTCTGTCCGCAGTATCTGCTACTACTCCAAGATCGTGAGTAATAAGTATTACTGCAGTTCCTAGTTTCTTTTGAAGATCTCCTATAAGATCCATTATTTGAGCTTGTATAGTAACATCCAGAGCAGTAGTTGGCTCGTCCGCAATAAGTATCTTAGGATTACATGCAAGAGCTATAGCTATCATAGCTCTTTGTCTCATACCACCTGAGAATTCATGTGGATATTGATGAGCTCTCTTATCAGCATTTGGTATATTAACAAGATCAAGCATTTTTATTGCTTCTTTCATAGCTTCAGCTTTATTCATACCTCTATGAATTATTAAACTCTCAGCAATTTGCTTACCAACTGTCATTGTAGGATTTAATGAAGTCATAGGATCTTGGAATATCATAGATATATCTGATCCTCTTAATTTTCTTAATTCCTTCTCGTTCATATCTAAAATATTTTTACCCTCAAAAATGATTTTAGAATCCTTTTTAATTTCTGCTGGCATTGGTTCTGGTAACAGTCTCATTATAGCCTTTGATGTAACTGTTTTTCCACAACCTGATTCTCCAACTATAGCTAAAGTTTCACCCTTATCAAGATGAAAATCTACACCTCTTACTGCTTTTACTTCACCCGCATAGGTATGAAATGAAACTTGTAAATTTTCTATATCTAAAATTCTTTCCATTTGCCATTCCCCCCTTATTGACGTAATTTAGGATCTAGTGCGTCTCTTAAACCATCACCTAATAAATTAAAAGATAACATTGTTAACGAAATCGCTAAGGCAGGGAAAATTAATTGATAAGCGTAGAACATTAAGTTCTGTTGTCCTGCTGCAGCAAGAGCTCCCCAACTTGTCATTGGTGATTGAACACCTATTCCTAAGAAACTTAAGAAAGCTTCTGCAAATATAAATCCTGGTATATCAAATGTTATAGCAACAATCATTACACCTAAAGTATTTGGCACTAAGTGTTTTGCTATTACTCTTGAAGCATTTGCTCCTAGTGCTTTTGCAGCAAGTACATATTCTTGCTCCTTAATTTGTAAAAGTTGTCCTCTTACAAGTCTTGCCATATAGCACCATCCTGTGATGGTCATAGCTATAATAAGTGGTAACATACTACCACCATCCATAAGAACTCTGATAAGTATAACTAAAACTAGGTATGGAATACTAACTAATATTTCTAGTATTCTCATCATGATATCATCAGCAATTCCACCAAGATATCCAGCTATACCACCATAAATTGTTCCTACAACAGTATCGATAACAGCTCCAATTAACCCTATAGCGATAGATATTCTACCACCTATCCAAACTCTTGTAAACAAATCTCTACCTAAACTGTCTGTTCCAAACCAATATGTTGAGTTTGGTTTTAAATTTAACATATCATTATTTGTAGCTTGATACTCAAAATTACTTATCATAGGCCCTATTATTGTCATCAATGTAATTAATCCTAATAACACCAACGAAAGCATCGCAACTTTATTCTTTTTAAGTCTTCTCCATGCATCTTGCCAGTAGGTCATACTAGGTCTAAGTATTCCCTCTGAATCTAGGTTATCACAACCTATAATTTGAAATTTTTCTTTTGAAAATTCTGCCATACTTATCCCTCCTAACGCTTTCCGCTTGATACTCTTATTCTTGGGTCAACTAATCCATAGATTATATCAACTAAGAATAATGCAACTATAAATAATGCTGATACAAATATTGATTGTCCCATTATCATAGTATAATCTCTATCAGTAATTGCTGATACGAAATATTGTCCAAGTCCCGGTATTGAAAATATACTTTCAACTACGAAGGAACCTGTAAATATACCAGCAACTTGTGGTCCTAGAAGGGTAATAGCTGGTAAAATAGCATTTCTTATAACATGTTTAAATACTAAACTAACATTAGAAACCCCTTTAGCCTTAGCTGTTATTATATAATCTTGTCCAATAACATCCAAACAGTTAGCTCTCATATATCTTGCATAAGTAGCTATAGGAGCTAAACTTAATGCTATGGTAGGCAATATAGTATGCTTAAACTCGCCCCACCCTGTTGTTGGCAACCATGTTAATTTAACTGTGAAGAAGAATTGTAGTAGTGATGCTACAACAAAACTTGGTACAGATATACCAACTATAGCTATGAACATTACTAAATAATCTGGCCATTTTCCTCTTTTAAATGCTGCTACAATACCTAATAAGATACCTATTGTAACTCCCAGTATAAGACCTTGTCCTCCAATTCTTGCTGAAATAGGTGCATGTCTCATAATAGTCTCTGTAATATCTCTTCCCGGAGATGCTAGAGATTGTCCTAAATCTCCTTTCACCGCATTTTTAACGAATAATCCATATTGAGTTAAAAGTGGCTTATCTAATCCATATTTAGCATAGTAGTTAGCTTTTATTTGCTCTGGAAGTTTTCTCGCTGCAACCGCAAGTGGATCTCCAGGCATAGCATGGATAAGCATAAATGTTATTGATGATGCAATGAATAATGTCAATAACATATATCCAAATCTTTTTAGAGTAAATTTAAACATCGTCATCCCTCCATTTTTAAGTAAAAATATGCAATAAAATCCCCATCTACTGCATTTCCCCCAACATTAACCTTTTTCTACCTTAAGCACAATGAGACATTATTAGAAATTACATCTCACCGATAGACTCCTATAAATGAAATGTAAATATTTAAGACACCCTTAAGCTTACTAATGATATCGTATACAAAGTCGTTGTTTTATAATTTGCAACATTATGTATTATGATATTATAAAAACTTTAGCACTTTTTATTCTTTTTTGTCTCATATCAACTTTTAAAATGTAATGCATTATTTTCCCTTACTAACACCTCCCACACTAATAATAAAATCTAGTAAGGCTTCATTCCTTTAACATTACTAAAACACACTTAAGATGCTACTATGAAATTAGCAAAAATGATTTATTTAAATAGTTAGTTCCTTTTAAATATTTTGACAATTGCCGCAATATCAAAGCCACTGCCTTTTCAAAAGTAACACTAAGAAATTAATTCTCAGTATTTTAATCATTCATACATATTTCATAGATAATATGTGGTTATGTATTTTAGTAGTTATAATTGTTAAAAGTATGAAAATAAAAATAATAATAAATTCATTTTTTATAATATTAACACAGGGTTCTGTAAGTTGTCAAACTATTTTAATACATAATTTGTTCTTAAGATTACAAATTGCAACAAAATGTTAGATAATATATTAAATTTATATTTTTAAATCTTCTATATACCTTCATATTTTTACATATTTAAACAAATGTATCTTTTTATTTAAAATATTATCTTGTGAATTTTTAATATGATTCTTTTATATCTAAAATCTTATTATCCATTCTTTAAATTGACCTAACACTTCTCTACTTTCATCCTCCCCTTAACAATCTGGATTTAATAATATCTACATCCATTGTATTATGCTTTTAATTCCATTGACATCTCTGGTATATATCTCTGCTATAATAAAATTTTATATATAAATTTAATAAAGTTATATAACTTTATCTACTTAAGTTATATAATGTATTATAAATATAAGTTAAGTGAGGTGGTATTTTTGAAATACAATGTTGCTATAGTCGGGGCTACCGGAATGGTGGGAAGACAATTCATAAATATTTTAGCTGAAAGAAATTTTCCCATAGAAAATTTATATCTTTTTTCATCTGCCAGGTCTGCTGGAACTTCTATACACTTTAATGGAAAAGATATATTGGTAGAAGAACTTAAGAAAGAAAATATAATTAGCAAAAAAATTGATTTAGCTCTTTTTTCAGCTGGTGGAGATGTCAGCTTAGAATTTGCTCCTATATTTGCAAAGCACAATACCGTAGTTATAGATAATAGTAGTGCCTGGAGAATGGATCCTAAAGTTCCTCTAGTAGTTCCTGAGGTTAATGGTGAAGATATTAAATGGCATAATGGTATTATTGCTAATCCTAACTGTTCTACTATTCAAGCAATGGTTGCTCTTAAACCTCTTGATATTAAATATGGAATAAAAAGAGTTGTATACTCAACTTATCAAGCTGTATCCGGTGCTGGAGTTCAAGGGTTTAATGATCTAAAGGATGGAGTATCTAATGTTCCTCCTAAGAAATTTCAATATCCTATAGCCTATAATGTAATACCTCAAATTGATGTATTCTTAGATAATGGTTATACAAAGGAAGAAATGAAGATGATAAATGAAACACATAAAATTCTTCATAATGATCAAATCAAGGTTACTGCTACCACAGTAAGGGTACCTGTATTCCATGGTCATAGCGAAAGTATTAACGTAGAATTGGAAAACACTTTTGAATTGGATGATATTTTTGACTTATTTAAAACTTTACCTGGAATTACTGTAATGGATGATATAAAAAATAATATTTATCCTATGCCTGTAGATATAGAAGGTCAGGATGACGTTTATATTGGAAGAATCAGACGTGATTTTAGTGTTGATAATGGTGTTAACCTATGGGTTGTTGCTGATAATATTAGAAAAGGTGCTGCCCTTAATGCAGTGCAAATCGCAGAAGTTTTCATAAAAGAAAATTTAATAAAATAAATATAATGATTTAAGAGGTGTATATATGAGTATTTTTAAAGGTTCTGGTGTTGCAATTGTAACTCCATTTAGCAAAGATGGTGTAGACTTTCCTAAATTAAAAGAATTATTAGAATGGCATATTGAAAGTGGAACTGATGCTATCATAGTATGTGGTACAACTGGAGAAGCATCTACTATGACAGAAGCTGAGAGAAAAGATACTATAAAATTCACTGTAGATACAGTTAATAAAAGAATCCCTGTTATAGCTGGTACTGGTAGTAATAACACCATGGCTTCTGTTAAAATGAGCATCTACGCTGAGTCTGTTGGTGTAGATGGACTTTTAGTAATTAACCCTTACTACAATAAGACTTCGGCAAAAGGTTTAATTGCTCATTTTAAAACTATTGCTGAAGCTGTTAATACTCCTATAGTAGTATATAATGTACCATCTAGAACTGGCATGAATATTTCACCAAAGGCTCTCCATGAACTTTGTCAACTAGATAATATTGTTGCTGTAAAGGAAGCTAGTGGAAATATAAGCCAAATTGCAGAAATAAAATATCTCTGTGGAGATAAATTAGATATATATTCTGGAAACGATAATGAAATTTTACCAACTCTTGCTATAGGCGGACTTGGAATAATATCAGTTATTGCAAATATTGTACCTAAAGATGTTCATAATATATGTGAATTATTCTTTAATGGAGAAATAAGAGCATCTCAAGAGTTGTTTTTAAAAACCATCCCTTTAACTAATGCATGTTTCTGTGAAACAAACCCTATTCCTATAAAAACTGCCTTAAATCTTATGGGCAGAAGTGTTGGAAACTTAAGACTTCCATTAGTTGATATGGATGATAATAATTTAGTGACTTTGAAAGAAGCTCTAAAAAACTACCACTTATTATAAAGGAGACTATACATGGTAAAGATTTTATTAGTTGGATGTAACGGAAAAATGGGTCATATGATTTCAAAGGTAGCTTCTACTTCTGACACATTAAATATTCAAGCTGGAGTAGATATGAATACAGAATCTAATTTTAATTACTCTATTTATGATTCCATAGATAAAGTAACAGAAGAAGTAGATGTAATTCTGGACTTCTCACGACCTTCAAGTTTAGACTCTATATCAAAATATGCTTTAGCTCACTCATTACCAGTAGTATTTTGCACTACTGGCTATACGGAAGAACAAATAGTTCATATTAAGAATCTACAAAATTCAATTCCTGTGTTCTATTCTGCTAATATGTCTATAGGAATTAATATAGTAAATAATTTATTAAAATCTATTAGCAATAAACTATATACAGATTTTGATATTGAGATAATAGAAAAACATCACAATCAAAAGGTAGATGCTCCGAGTGGTACTGCACTACTTCTTGCAAATACTATAAAGGACTCTATAGAAGACGAAACAACCTTCAAATATGGTAGAGAAGGAATCTCTAAAAGAGAACACAAGGAAATAGGAATTCATGCAATTCGTGGTGGAAATATTATAGGTGACCATGAAGTTATATTTGCTGGTATGGGTGAAGTAATTGAAATTAAACACTCAGCTATTTCAAGAGAAGTATTCGCTGTAGGTGCTTTAAAGGCTTGTGAATATGTCCATAACAAACCAAAAGGCATATATTCTATGGACGATGTAGTTAAATAGCAAATCAATTTTAGTTCAAATAAAAAGTGTTATGAAATCTATATTTTCATAACACTTTTATTTAATATTTATCCTTTATATTTCATCTTAGTTAAGCTTTATCTGATTTAACCACTGTTCCATTAAATCTAAAGATAATTTTAAATCTTCCATGCTGTAGCAATAAGAAATTCTAACATAACCTTCTCCACCTTTTCCAAATGCAGTTCCTGGTACTACTGCTACCTTAGTATCCTCAAGCAGCTTATCACAAAAATCTTCACTACTAAATCCAAAGGATTTTATACACGGAAATATATAAAATGCTCCCTCTGGTCTTATAACTTCAAGTCCCATAGAAACTAGTCTATGATAGACATAATCCCTTCTTATCTTTAAATCTGATTTTATATGTTCTATATGGTACATAGACTTCCTAAGCCCTTCTAAAGCTCCATATTGACCAATAGACGGTGCACATGACACATTGTATTGATGAACCTTTATTATGCTATTTAATATCCATTCCGCAGCACATACATATCCTATTCTAATTCCTGTCATGGAAAACATTTTTGAAAATCCACCTATAAGTATAAGTTTATCTTTTAACTTTCCATACTGTGATATAGAGTTAAATTCTCCAAATACAATAGAGCTATAAATTTCATCACTTACAATTAATATATCTTTATCTTTTAATATATTAAATAATCTATCACATTGATCCTTGGTCAAAAGTTGTCCTGTAGGATTTGATGGATAAGACACTACTATTACCTTAGGACATTCTTTCTCTATGACTCTCTCCAATTGCTCCATATCTATAGATAAATCTTCCTTAACACTATAATTTATTACCTCTCCACCAAGAATCTTAACACAATTTTCATAGGCAGGATATGCAATGGAAGGTATTAGAACTTTATCTCCTGGATTTAATATTCCAGTAAAAGTAGATAATAATCCTTCACTTCCTCCTACAGTTACACATATTTCTTTACTGGAGAAACTTATATTTAAAGATTTTAGATACTTAGAAATTTCTTCTCTTAACTCTTCTATCCCAGCATTAGGTGTATAAGTAGTCCTATCTTCATCAAGGGACTTTTTCATAGCCTCTTTTATTTCACCAGGTATTTTAAAATCTGGCTCACCTAGAGTTAGTGATATAGCACCTTCTATCTTAGCAACCTTATTATAAAATTTCCTTATTCCTGATATCTCTATATTGTCTATATTACTTGACAACCTCATAATTTATACCTTATACTCCTTAGAATTCTATTCCTCTTCTTGCTGGAACCCCTTCATTAAAGTAGTGTTTAAGATCCTTCATCTCAGTAACTAAATTAGCTCTTTGCATTATTGATTCTGGCACATTTCTACCTGTCATTATAAGTTCTACATCCTCTGGTTTTTTATCTATCAATTCTATTAATTGTTTTTCTGTAATTAACCCATTAGATAAAGTTCCCATTATTTCATCCATTATCAATATATCACAATTTCCTTCTTCCAACTGTTTTATACAAAACTTATACGCTTCTTGAATATCCTCTTTTAGCTCTAACTTTTCTTCATCATTTAATGTCCAGAAAAATCCTCTAGGTCTTTCAAATCTATGAATAGTAAAATATGGAGCCATAAGTTTAGCTGACTCTAATTCTCCTGTTGCATCACTTTTTAAAAACTGAACCATACATACTCTATATTTATTTCCAGCAGCTCTAGTTGCAAGCCCCACTGCTGCTGTAGTTTTTCCTTTTCCGTTTCCAGTATATATTTGAATATATCCTTTGTTTAAGTTTCCCATATATTTACCTCCTAGGTCTACTTTTTTAATTTTATTATATCATTTACAAATAAAATATTCCATTATATATGATTTTTATGATATAACTATAGATATACTATATTGATAAATTAAATATACTAAGTATTATATTCAAAAATATCTTATTTATTTATAATTATTGTTGAGTTTTTTAGGATAATATATAAATGAATATATATTACTTGTCGAAAGGAGTTAGAGGTATGGAATATAATTTTACTGATCCATATGAAATTGCTAGATTTATAAAGGAGTCAAAGAAATCAACCCCTGTGAAAGCTTATGTTAAAGGTGATCTAAAGGATTGTAACTTTGAAAATGTAGACTGTTTTGGCGAAGGCAGCTTTTATGTTTTATTTGGCGATAGCGCTGATATAAATGATTTTTTAGATGCAAATAAAGAAAAAATACATAACTACAGGCTTGAATCTGATAGAAGAAACTCAGCTATACCTATGCTTGATACAAGAAGTATAAATGCTAGAATTGAGCCAGGTGCAATAATCCGTGATAGAGTATCTATTGGAAATAATGCTGTTATTATGATGGGTGCTGTTATCAACATAGGTGCTGAAATCGGTGATGAAACTATGGTAGATATGAATGCTGTTGTAGGTGCTAGAGGAAAGCTTGGTAAAGGGGTCCACCTTGGAGCTGGAGCAGTAGTTGCTGGAGTTTTAGAACCACCTAGCAAGTCTCCATGTGAAATTGGTGACCATGTACTTATAGGAGCTAATGCAGTAATCTTAGAAGGTGTAAAAATAGGAAATCATTCAGTAGTAGCTGCTGGTGCTATCGTTACAACAGATGTACCTGAAAATGTAGTTGTGGCCGGCTCTCCAGCTAAAATAATTAAACATGTAGATGATAAAACTAAGAGTAAAACTGAAATCTTAGCTGATCTAAGAAAATAATAAATTATAAAATAACAACCCAAAAGCTATCATGAAGGACTTCTTCATGATAGCTTTTTGGTTGATTTATCTCATTAAATAACTTCTTTCTCTTCATTATCATTTAAATTTGTTTCTTGTATATTGTTACTCTCATCTGTAGATGGATCATTGTCCACTTTTCCTATAATAGTTACATTATCTCTATTTTCGTCAGTAACTCTTTCCATTTTAGAGATTGAAACTTCATAGGCAATTTTTTTAACTACTTCTGTATCTGAAACTTTCTTTTGATATTCCCTACTTTGTAATCTTCCCCAAATTCTAATGTTATCCCCTACTTCTAAACTCTTACAAAATCTAGAGTTCCTTCCCCAAGCGATAGTAGGAATGTAATCTGATTTATTGTACAATCTATTAACAGCTAATAACATATCTGCTATTTCTCTGCCAAATGGTGTTGTTCTGTAAACGGGTGCCTTGCAAATATATCCATCTAAGAAAATTTGATTTGGATTTTTTCCTCTTTCTTCGAGTTGGCGAATATCTCTTGCAAATACAGTTAATATAAGTCTATTGGCACCATCTACAAACTTGTTATAGGATCTAAGCTGTCCATCTATTACAAGCTCACTTCCAATACTTACATCAATTCCTGCAATTAATCTTTCTGATACTGTAATTACTAATATGTCAGAAGTATCACTAAGTCTTGAAACCTCAAATTCAAAATTGTAAAATCCCTCTCCATACATTTCGTGGCTAAACTCTAAATCTGAGATAACTTTTCCCTCTAAGTAAATTTTGTTATTAAAAATATTATTATCCATGGTAACCCCTCTTTCCCTTGGTTTTTTAGTAAAATTTACTATAATTTATATTCATAAAAAATAAAAATATAACTATTTATAGTAAAAATCAAATATTTTTCTTATAGTTGTATTTACATTACCCCCGTGAATTAATTATAGAATAATTGTCTAAATTTTACAACATTTAATTTTCAAAAATTCACATTTTTTAGTCTTATAATTAAAATATGCAATAATTTTGTCAATTTTCATTTAGTATTTGTTTCCCTGAATGATCTAGATAATAATTATCACTATATATTAAGTTAGACACTGTAATGAATTCATAACCCATAGCTTGGTACTTTTCAATTATTTTCGGCAAATTTTCTGTGGTGTACTTTCCGTCATTATGAAATAGTAGTATAGAGCCTTCCCTTGCCTTTGATACTATTCTTTCATATTCTATATCTGCTCCATTAGCCTTCCAGTCAACACTATCAACATCCCACTGTATTGCCTTTAACCCTGTACTTTGTATAGCATCTACTGAATCATCATTATATGAGCCTGATGGAAACCTGAATGTCTTAGGCATTTCTCCAGTCAAATTTAATATTTTAGCATTAGCTATTTCTAAATCCTTAATTATGCTCTCCTTTGTCATATTTGTATAATCAGGATGTTTATTAGAATGATTTCCTATTTCATGTCCTCTCTTTGAAATTTCTATTACTTTGTCTGGATAATCATCACACCATAATCCGATAATATAAAATGTGGCCTTTACATTATATTTATCGAGGACATCTAGAATTTCATTAGTTTTATCATCACCCCAATTAACATCAAAGGTTATAGCCATTTTCTTTTCTTTTGTATCTACTGAATAAATAGGTATCTTTCTACCTGTTGGAATAAAGGTCTCCTTATAAAATACACGTCCCATAATACTTATACACACTATTAATATTAACAATGCTAAATAAGTTGTTATTTTTATTTTAATTCTATTAGATCTATCCATATTCCTCCTTTACTTATAAACATACTTTCTATAAAATTATATTCATAATCAGTTATTATATGCTATACTATAGCATGTAAACTTAATTCATATTTAATAAATATGTGTTATAATTTAATATAATAAATATGTATAAAAGTACATGGTTTAAAGGAGGTTACTTTATGTTTGATAATTCTTTGAACTTAGCAGAAAACAAGCTTCTACTGTTGCATATAATAGATAAAGTTGATTTACCTATATCAAACATACAACTTACAGAAATTGTCCTTGAAAATAATTTTATAAATTATTTTACACTGCAAGAATATATAGATGATTTAATCTCGTCTCAACTAATAAATAAAGTTAATTATAAAGATAAAGATAGATTAGTAATATCAAGTAAAGGTAAAGAAGTCCTATCTTTATTTAAAAATAGATTATCTAAGGATAGTTTAAGTAAATTAAATTCTTATATAGATGGGAAAATGAATCTTATAAAAAAAGAGGCTACAATATCAGCTGATTACACCATTGAAAATTCCAATAGCTATGTAGTTAGCCTAGGTGCTTCTGAAAATAATATCCCTCTCATGGAAATTAAGGTAACAGTGGCATCAAATAAACAAGCCAGAGAGTTATGTTCCAAATGGAAAGCTAACCCCTCTGACTTATACACTAAGATTATTAAAGTTTTAACTGAGTAATTTTTATTAAGCTCATTATAAATCTACCCTTAGTATTTTCATAAATATTTTAATCTATAATCATCCCTGTAGGCTGGCCCTTTAATGGGATGATTAATTTTTCATGATTATCATTTTTATTAATCCTCATTATCAAATCATTGTAGCTATCGCCTACGTAAATATACCTTTCATCGCAAATTATTCCTCTAGGCATACCACCAATTCTTATACTCTTTATATTTATAAAATTTATAATATCAATAATAGATATAGTTCCATCACCATAGTTAGATACATAGCAATACTTTTCATCGCAATACATATCAAAAGGACAATTTCCCACTGATAATCTATGTATTACTTTATGATTTTTGCTTGATATAACACTTACACACCCCTTATCCAAGCTGCCTGCACTACTTTCACAAACAAGAATATAATCCCCATTCAAAGTAAATAACGCTTTTGTTGGTGCTTGACCTACCTTTATGTTTTTAATGTCACTACCATATAAGGAATCAAATACAGTGATTGTATCGTCACCATTATTAGCTACAACTATTTCATTGCTGTGATTACAACAATCAATACTATGTGGAGAGTCTCCACAAGGAATAATCTCTATTATTTCTTTTTTATTCAAATCAAAAGTTACTACATTATTTGAGTCTCCACAAATAATATATAAATGATTTCCCAAGGCACAGATATCTCTACAGTTTCTTCCTAAATAATGGCTATAGGATTTTAAATCCTTCAAATTAACTATAGATACTGAACCATCGTAACAATTTGAAGTGAATAATTGATCCCCTTGTATACATAATCCATGAGGACCTACTTTATTTTCATTAACTCCTTCTAACTTTATAACATCTTCTAATGCAAACTTCTCTATACCAATTTTGTTAATGCTATCTTGAGTTGTATTACAAATATATAAGTACCTCATTGGAATCCCTCCTCACATTATACTATGAAGGAACCTTCCATTATGCTACGAAAAATTTGTTACACCATAAATATATTATATTTAAAAATTATGATTTCTTATTATCTTCCTCATATCTCCCACCATATAAAGAGAACCAGATATGACTAGTAAAGTATCCTCATCGCAATATGAAAGTGCTTTAATGTAAGCTTCTTCATAATCCATAATAGCTTCACACTCTTTATTGCAAATATTAATTTTCTCCTTTAAATCTTCACATAGCTCAGCTCTCTCACTATGAGGAGTTACAGCTATAATTTTTTCTGCTTTAGGACATATTATATTTATCATTTCATCTACTTGCTTATCTGCTAAAATTCCTATTATTAACACTAGTTTTTTATATTTAAAATAAATTTCTATACTTTCAGTTAACTTCCTTATACCATCAATATTATGAGCACCATCAATTACCACTAAAGGGTTTTTTCTCATAATTTCTAATCTGCCTGGCCATTTAACTTGAGATAAACCATTTGTTATACTTTCCTTTGTAATATTAACTCCAAGATCTATTAAAGTTTCACAAACATTTATAACAACATTACAATTTTGAATCTGATAAGTTCCTAAAAGAGATAATTTAACATTATAACTATCTCTTTCTGTTATAATGTTTAAATATTGAACCACTGTATTTTCCTTATACTCTCCTACTTTAACTAAAGATGCATTTTCTCTTTTCACTTTTATAAGTGGTGAATTTTTCTCTTTACAAATGTTCTCTATGACTTTAGTGACTTTATCTTCCTGTGGATATAAAACTACTGGAGTATTATTTTTAATAATTCCACCCTTTTCATAAGCAATTTCCTCTAAGGTATTTCCTAAAATATTCATATGATCATAGCTTATAGATCCAATTACAGATAAAATTGGCTCTATAACATTAGTAGAGTCTAGTCTTCCTCCAAGTCCTACCTCTACAACAACAAAATCAGCCTTCATTTTATAAAAATATAAAAATCCTGCACAAGTTATTATCTCAAACTCAGTAGGGTTACCATAACCTAAAGTAGTTACTTCTTTAACAGCCATTGAAACTTCTGTAACTATCCTAGCTAAATCTTCCTTGGGAATATTCTTATTATTTATCTGAATACGCTCTTCAAACTCTTCAATATAAGGAGATATATAGCATCCTACTTTGTACCCACTATGTATTAATATCTTTGTAATCATAGCTGTGGTTGAACCTTTACCATTAGTTCCTGCCACATGAATAGTTTTAATCTTCCTATGTGGATCTCCAAGGAGTTCTAGTATCTTTTCTGTTCTTTCCAAGCCCAGTTTACTTCCAAACTTAGCAGTATCCTTTATATAGTTAATAGCTTCAGTATAATTCATAATAACCCTCCTGAATTCTAATTTCATAACCTATTTTACCTCATTACATATCCATACTCAACTATATCACACTAGTAATTATCAACATTAAAAAGGATATCTCCAAAGTATAAGACTATAAATAAAACATATAGTCTATACACTTTTAGATATCCTTCTATTTATTAATATTAAAATGTATTTTTATATATACATTCTTAAATGTTTTTTATTGTAACTTTTCTATACTTTCTAATACGGAATTATACATTTCTTTGTACTTTTCACCCTTAGCTTTTTCCTCTTCAACAACCTCAGCTGGAGCTTTAGAAACAAATCTTTCATTAGCAAGTTTTTTCTCTACTCTTTCAATTTCTCCTTGTAATTTAGCTTTTTCTTTGTTTAATCTTTCAAGTTCTTTCTCTACATCTACTAACTCTAAAAGTGGCATGTAAATCTCGGCGCCCTTTGAAACTACAGATACTATATTTTCTGGTGCTTCTTCTTTAGCCTTTAAGATTATAACTTCACTAGCAGATGCTAATTTTTCAAAGTAAACTTTCCCTTCCTTGAAAGCTTCTGCTGCTTCAGTTGCATATATATATGTTTTAGCCTTTCTTGAAGGTGGTACATTCATTTCTGTTCTAGCATTTCTTGTATTTCTTATGGCATCTATAATATAGTTCATATATTCTTCTGCTTTGAAATCTTCTAAATCAGCTTCAAACTCTGGCCATTTAGCAATTGTAATAGATTCACTTTCTTTAGTTAAGTGAGTATAAATCTCTTCTGTGATATATGGCATTACTGGATGAAGTAATTTTAATCCTGAAACTAAAACTTTATTGAGAACATTTAAAGCTATTCCTTTAACTTCTTCATTATCACTATATAGAGACGGTTTAGCAATTTCTATATACCAATCACAGAATTCAGTCCACATAAAGTCATGAACCTTTTGAAGTGCAATACCAATTTCATATTTTTCTATATTCTCTGTAACTTCTTTAACTATATTGTTAAGTCTTGATAATATCCATCTGTCGGCTATAGAATAGTTTTTACAGTCTTTATATTTCTCTATAAGAGCTTCATCATTGTACATCATAACAAATCTTGATGCATTCCAAATCTTATTAGCAAAATTTCTTGCTGCCTCAACTCTTGATTCATAGAATCTTATATCACTTCCCGGAGCATTACCAGTAACAAGGGAAAATCTTAGAGCATCTGCTCCATAATTTTCTATAACTTCTAGTGGGTCAACACCGTTATCTAAAGACTTAGACATCTTTCTACCTTGATCATCTCTAACCATCCCATGGAAAAACACTGTTTTAAATGGTACTTCATCCATGTTATACAAACCTGAAAATATCATTCTTGCAACCCAGAAGAATATAATATCTCCACCAGTAACTAATGTGCTTGTTGGGTAAAAATATTTTAAATCCTCTGTATCACCAGGCCAACCTAAAGTTGAGAATGGCCATAATGCTGAACTAAACCAAGTATCTAAAACATCCTTATCTTGCTCTAGATTTGTAGAGCTACACTTACTACAATGAGCTGGCGCTTCTGTTTCAACTATTATCTCTCCACAATCTTTACAGTACCAAACTGGAATTCTATGTCCCCACCATAATTGTCTTGAAATACACCAATCTTGAATATTTTCCATCCAGTTATAATAGATTTTTTCAAATCTTTCTGGAATGAATTTTATATCTTTTTCTTTTACAGTTTTAATTGCTGGTGCTGCAAGAGTATCCATTTTTACATACCATTGCTTAGATAGCATTGGCTCAATAGTACATCCACATCTATCATGAGTTCCTACGTTATGACTATGATCTTTAATCTTAACTAAATATCCTTGTTCTTCCAAATCTTTTATAATAAGCTTTCGAGCTTCATATCTCTCAAGTCCTGAATACTTTCCATAACCTTCAGATATAGTTCCATTTTCCTCCAAAACTACAACTTCATCTAAGTTATGCCTCTTACCTACTTGATAATCATTAGGGTCATGAGCTGGAGTTATCTTAACACAACCTGTTCCAAATTCCATATCTACATAGTCATCGGCAACAACTTGAATTTCTCTATTCACTAATGGTAACCTAAGTTTCTTACCAACTAGGTGAGCATATCTTTCATCCTTAGGATTAACTGCTACTGCAGTATCTCCAAGTAAAGTTTCCGGCCTTGTTGTAGCAATTTCAACTACTTCATCACTACCTATTACAGGGTAATTTATGTGCCAGAAATGTCCTCCTTGCTCTTCATATTCAATCTCCGCATCTGAGATAGCAGTCATACATTTAGGACACCAGTTTGTAATTCTATTTCCTTGATATATAAGACCATCTTTGTATAATTTAACAAAAACTTCTCTAACAGCCTTACTTAAATTTTCATCCATAGTAAAAGCTTCTCTTGTAAAATCAGCAGAACAACCCATTTTTTTAAGTTGAGTTTTAATTCTATCTCTATATTCCTCTGTCCATTCCCAAACCTTTTCTAAAAATGCCTCTCTACCAATTTCCTTCTTTTTAATTCCTTTTGCAAGTAAAGCTTTTTCAACTCTTACTTCAGTAGCTATACTTGCATGGTCCTCTCCTGGAAGCCATAATGTGCTATACCCTTGCATTCTCTTAGTTCTTATAAGTATATCTTGAAGAGTGTTATCTAAAGCATGACCAAGGTGCAGTTGTCCTGTGATATTCGGTGGTGGCATTATTACTGTATATGGCTTTTTATTTTTATCTACTTGTGGAGTAAAAAATCCACTTTCTTCCCACCACTTATATAGTCTTTCTTCAAACTCTTTAGGATCATAATTCTTTGCTATATTGTTATTTTCATCCATTGTTATTACCTGCCCTTCTATATGTTTTTATTTTTTACTTTTGATTACTTGTTCTAACAATTACAGTTCTTAGTATCTATAATGTACAAAACCTTAACTAAACTATTACACAGAAATTAGCATTACATTTATTAATATACTTAATACTAGGGTAATTTAATAGATTAGTATAAAATTAATAAAAAAAAGCGCTATCACCCCAAAGGACGACAGCGCGCGTTACCACCTTTATTTCTCAAAATTACTTTTAAGACTCTCTTAATTTTAACGATGAGGAACCACCGTCTCTAGCTACTTAATTTCGCTAAAGCAACTCCGAAGCTACCTTCAAAATACTTCCTATAGAAAACCTTTCAGCCCATGGATTTTCCTCTCTTAATATTTCATATTCTTACTCCTCTTCATCACAGTCAATTTATTATGTATTATATATATTTCTCTTTTATAATATTATATACAATACAACTCTTTTGTCAATACAAATTTTAAAATATAATTTACATAAATTTATAAATGTTATAGTATATTTTAGAACAAAATGGAAAATATTAAGATAAAGTACTAATTAGGAGGTCTTTTCCTTGAATTATTTTGCACAAGGTAATGATTTATATAAACTTAAGGACTATAAAAATGCTATTGATATGTATAAAAAATCTGCAGAGTTAAAGGAATATGAAGCACCTTCACTTTATAATTCTGCTGTATGTTTTATTAAACTAAAAAACTATAAGGCTGCAATACCTCTTATTCATAGAGCTTTGAATCTACGAAAAGAAAGTAAATATTATTTCAACCTTGCTTATTGTCATGTAATGATGGATGAAAATAAAAAGGCCCTAAATTATTTTAATACTGCATGGTCCATAGATAATACGGATACTGAATGTGAAAAGGCCATAAGTTTCATACTTTCTAAGTATAAAAAAACAAGCATATAAGCTTGTTTTTTTATATTTAACTATTATTTTAATTTCATAATACAAACTTTATAATATAAAAGTTATATAAATCTAATATAAAAGACTAATTAAAACTTAAGTTTTAATTAAATTTTTACTTCCATTCTCCTGCGATTTTTCTATTTCTATGCTCTGAATTAAAGGTATCATTATCAAAATAATTCCCTGCATTATAAAAAGTTGAATCCACATTTACCCATTTATCCATTTCCTTTATATACACTTCATTCCATGAGTGACTAACCCAAGACATTCCATTATAACCTTCTCCTACAATTAGTCTTACTGGTATATCATTTGCTTTACACATTGCAACATATAAACATGCATAGTCAAAGCAAACACCTTTTCCTGTATTAAAAGTATTTATGGCTCCAGAATTAATCTCTGTAGGTATGGGATTATTCATAACTTCTGTAGCCTTATCATCATCATAAATTATAGCATTCCCTATCCATTCATATAAAGATCTTGCTTTATCATAATCGTTATCATACTTACTAGTTATACTTAATGCAGTATTGTCTATGATCTCATTAGATCTTATTCCCTCATCTAATGTTACTCCATTATAAAAAACTACCCCTTGAAGATATCCATTTACATCATCTACTATATTATTTTTCTCATCTACTACTTTAAATGAATTCTCTAATATATTGGGGAAACTTTTAGCTATCTCTGAATCCGTAACAGGCTCTATAATCTTTTTATTAATATAACTATATATGGTAGATGAATTTAATTTACTATCTAGCTTTGGATTATTTAAAAAAATTGATGCATAGCTAAGTAATGCTGATAATATTATCATATAGCATATAGCCTTAGGAATTTGAAATATTCCTCCTAATAAAGCTCTAGTACCTCTACCTGTATTTCTAATACTTGTATCAATGGCATCTGAAGCTGGATATAAAGTAGCCCTGCTGATAAACTCTATAAGGGCTTTAAATATCTGATAAATAATTAAGAATGTAAACAATAGTATAATTGCATTAAATAGCTTAGATTTAGTAATAAGATAAGCAAAGGATGGAGAAATCTTTGAGGATATATATTCAACTAATCCATACTTATCTAATGCAAACACATTTTTCACCACCACAGTAGTTAATATTATTGAACAAACCATTGCCATAGAAGTTAATACACCCTTAATTGTAACCACCATGCTTTTACTTTTCAATTTAAATACAATGCCCATTATTACAGGATATACAAATGCTATAACCAATACTAATGAAACAATATTTATATTATACTCCTCTAAAAATTCCATTCTATCCCTCCTTTTCTCTCCTGTTAGATTTTCTTCTAGATTTAATAATAGGAATCTTCACCTTTAATAATCTTGTTTAATACAGTTTTGATATCGCTGTAATTATAACCCTTTCTTAAAAGGAAATCCTGTAATTTTTTCTTTATTTTAATTGCATCCTCTTCTGATTTGCTAAGGCGTTCATATCTTTTTTCTGCAATACTGAGAAGTTCATCCCATTGATTTTCCTTAACCTGATTATAACCATCTGACCTAAAGGCTTCTATATTTTCTTTTTCCTTGATTTCTAATTTATTTACTACTGATTTAATAGTATCAAAATTATATCCCTTAGATATTAAAAAAGTATTAAGTTTACTTTTTATTTTTACTATATTGCCTTCATTTTTACATAGCACCCTAAGTTTTTTTTCTGCTAGCTTTAAAGCCACTGTTTCTTCATCCATAGAAGAAATTTCATTCAATATGTTATTTATCATTTCCTCAGATATACCCTTTTTTATAAGTTTATATCTAATGTTTCCTTTGCCTTCTATTTTAATATTTTGTGTTACAAAAGCTTTTGCATAATATTCATCATCAATAAATTTATATTCCTTTAGAAATTCTAAAACTCTGTCTATGACACTATCTTCATATTCCTTCTTTTGTAGAAATTCTCTCACTTGAAACTCACTCTTTAGAGCTCTCTCAATATACTTTAATGCCTTTGTCTTTGCTGTAAGAAAATTATCTTCAACTATAACCTTCTTTAGTTCTTCAATATTAATTTCTTTTCCCTTAGATAAATTATGATAATATACTAATTCACTGCTACATCCAAAGGCAAATTCACCATTTATAAATATATTGACTCTGTTATCCTTTTTCTTTTGGGCTTCAATCTTAGTAATTATTTTACTCACTGTTCTTCCTTCCCATCATCTATAGAAATTTTATACCTTACTCCCTATCACATAGAAGCACATGAATTGTAGGCTTATTTAGTACCTTCTTAGCTACTTCATATAAATCTTGAGCTACTATATAATTCAAATTATCCATATCTTCATTAAATTGATATAAATTATCCTCTTCCATAGCCTGATGTACTACATAATTTCCTAAATCTGTTGAATCCTCTAAAGTAGAAGCTATAGCAGTCTTAAACACCTTTTTCATTAAATTTATAGTATTACCATCAAATACAATTATTTCCTCTTTAATTTTTTCTATACAATTATTTATGGTTTCTATAGTTGCATCAACATCCTCTGGCGCTACTGCTGCATAGATATATAAAGTTTTCAAGTTGTTTGTTAAGTCAAGACTTGTATAAATATCATAAGCAAGTCCCCTATCTTCTCTAAGTTCTCTAAATAATATAGAATTAGAACTCTCTCCAAACTTGTGATTTAATATTCTTAAAGCTAACTCTTCCTTCTTAGTTAGGTCATTAAAGGTATATAAATATATTATTGTACTCTGCTCCATATTATCTCTATGAGTAATCTTAATTTTGTCTTTATTTTTTTCAAAATTTAAAATAGGCTTATTTACTTCTTTTCTTTTCCACTGACTAAAATATTTTTTAACTAACTCTATTACATATTCATGTTCATAAGATGATACCACTGTTATCACTGTATTATTAGAAACATAGTGATTATTATAATATCTTATTAAATCTTCTCTACTAATTGACTTTACAATCTCTTCTTTTCCTATTACATCAATCTTCAATGGACTATGAGTAAATGCCATATCATTTATTTTTTGAAAAGATAAATCTTCTACATCATCCTTACCACTTCTTAATTCTGCTAATATTACTCCTCTTTCCTTCTCAATGTGTTCCTCTAAAAAAGTAGGATGTTGAAGTAAGTCACTAATCAATTCTAAACTTACATCTAATTCTTCGTTTAAAGTAGTAGTATTAAAAACAGTGGACATATAATCTGTATAAGCATTATACTCTCCACCTAAATTTTCTAAATCACTATTTAATTTTTCATTATCTCTATTTACAGTTCCCTTAAAAAGCATATGCTCTATGAAATGAGATATACCACGTTCTTGTTTTTCTTCACAAACAGCTCCAACCATAACTCCTATATTTAAAGAAGCTATTTGGGTTTCTTTTTTTATAGTTATTAACCTAAGTCCATTTTCCAAATATGTTTCCATTGTATCAAATAAAAATTTTTTCATATATTCTCCTTAATTTAAAATATCTATATATAATTATACCTATAATTCTAATTATATCTACACATAATATAATATATGATTTTCTATAAATGTAATAGAGTTTTATATTTCCACCTGCATAATTATTATCTATTTCATTATACTTAAGAATAAATACTTAGGGATAAAATTTCAGTTTACAATTGCTATTATGGATTTACTATGTTACTATTAGATGTATTTAAAGAAAAAAGAGAAGAGGAATATGAATGATAAAAACTAAATTTGAAGAACTTGGACTTAAGGATTCCATATTAAAGTCTATAAATGACTTAAACTTTGAAAATCCTAGTGATATACAAGAGAAAAGCATTCCTGTAAGTTTACAAGGTTACGATATAATAGGTCAAGCGCAAACAGGAACTGGTAAAACCCTTGCCTTTGGAGCACCTATTCTTAGCAACATGGGTCCTAAGGGTGGAGCTATCCAAACCTTAATATTAGCTCCAACAAGAGAGTTAGCTATTCAGGTTAGCGAAGAACTTTTAAAATTGTGTAAGTATGAAAAGTATAAAATCCTACCAATCTATGGTGGTCAATCCTTTGACAGACAACTTGCTGCTCTAAAAAGAGGAGTAGATATTGTAGTTGGGACTCCTGGAAGAATATTAGATCACATTAACAGAAGAACATTAAAACTTCAAAATGTTAAATTCTTAGTTTTAGACGAAGCTGATGAAATGTTAAACATGGGATTTATTGAGGATATTGAAAGTATCCTATCTAACTTAAATGAGGAAAGACAAACGCTTTTATTCTCTGCTACAATGCCAAGACCAATAAAAAACCTATCTAAAAATTACATGAAACCTGATGCTCAACATATTGTAATAGCTAAAAAATCCATGACTGTATCCAAAATACAACAATCATACTTTTTAGTTAACTCATCTAATAAATTTGATTCACTTTGTAGAATTTTAGACGTAGATAATCCAACTACAACAATAATGTTCTGTAAAACTAAAAAAGGTGTAGATGAATTAGTTGATGCTTTACATGGTAAAGGCTATAGTGTTGAAGGTATGCACGGAGATATGAAACAAAGCCAAAGAATGAACACATTATCTAAATTTAAGAGCGGACAACTACATTTCCTTGTAGCTACTGATGTTGCAGCTCGTGGAATTGATGTTGAAGATGTTACTCATGTTATTAACTATGACTTGCCACAAGATATAGAATCTTATGTGCATAGAATAGGAAGAACTGGAAGAGCCAATAAAGAAGGTATTGCTTATAGCTTTGCTTCAAGAAAAGAAGTTTCTTTTATAAGACAAATAGAAAATCATACTAAAAGTAAAATAGCAAAAAAAGACATTCCTACTTTAGCTGATATATTCTCTGCTAAATCTGGAAGCTTAATAGAGAATATTGGGAATGTATTACAAGAAGACTCATACAGTACCTTCTTACCAATGGCTAAAGAATTAATAAATGAGTATGGTGGTGAAGACGTTACTGCTTCTTTACTTAAACTAATGTTTGATAAAGAATTAAATTGTAACTATGCTGAAGAATCTGTAGATGTAGATGATACAACAAGATTATTCTTATCTATAGGTAAACTCGACAAGGCTAGAGCTAAAGATGTTATTGAATTTTTAGATAACACTGCAGGTGTTAAAGGTAAAGAAATTGGAAGAATTGATATCCTTGATAAATTCTCCTTTGTTGATGTACCTAGCAATCTTGTAAATATAATATTAGAGAATTCTAAAGGAAAAATGTTTGGTAAAAGAAAAGTAAACATTGAAATATCTAATAAAAGAAAATAGATTCACATCTAATATATAGCCAAAATGCGGTATTTTACATAATACTGCATTTTTTATTTTTTGCTTGAATCTGGTATACTTATAGAAAATACAATGTTAAAATATAGTAAATAATATTTTTAAAGGAGGATATATGAAAATTTTAAATAAAATTCTATTAATAGTATTATTTATTACCTGTGTTGTTCTATGTGGATGTAATAACAATAGTAAATATGAAGAAGCCTACTCTTTCACTGATGACCTAGCAGCAGTGAAACTTAGAGGTCTTTGGGGATTTATTGATACAGAAGAAAATCTAGTTATAACTCCAACCTATGAAGAAGCACATTCATTTTATAACAATATAGCCCCTGTAAAAAAAGATGGATTTTGGGGTGCTATTGATAAAAAAAATAATGTGATAATTCCTTTTGATTATGAAGAAGCTACTATTGTATCTGATACTCTCATTTCTGTTAAAAAGAACAGTAAGTATGGTTGTATAGACTTTAAAAACAATATAGTAGTTGATTTCGTATCTGAAACCCCAATTTCAATATATAATTGTGGAGAGGAAAATATAGCCATTATAACAGAAAATAATTACCAAGGCTTTATAGTTTTAAATACTAATTTAAAGGTAGAGCCCAAGTATACTGCCATAATGCCTAACAATTCTATAGTTCATCTTGAAAGTAACGGAAAATTTGGTTTTGTAAATCTAGAAAGTAAAACTATAGTAGAACCTAAATATTCTTATTACTTAAGCTTCAATGATGATTTAGCTCCTGTAGATATAGATGGAAAGTTTGGTTATATAAATACTAAAGATGAAATGATAATTAAACCTATTTACGATGGGGCTGATTCATTTATTAATGGACTAGCTACAGTATATCTTGATGGTAAGACTGGATGTATAGACAAGAATGGTGATGTTGTAATTCCATTTAAATATGATTATATAAACTCCTTTTGGGAAAGTGATGTTTTGGTAGCTTCCTTAGATAACAAGGTTGCTCTTATGAATACTAAAGGAGAATTTCTCTTTGAACCTAAGTTTGAATATATTCAATTAGGTTCTGAAGATAATATGTTTGCTGCTAGCTATGTAGATGAAGATGGTAACCGTAAGAATGTATTTATAAATAAACAAGGTAAAATTATACTTACCACAGACTATACTGAAATTTATCCATTCTATGATGGTTTTGCTACTATTTATAAGTCAAGGAAATGTGGTATCTTAGCTTCTAATGGAATTGAAGTAGTTCCTCCTATTTATGATGAGGTTTATAGTATTGATTCATCTAGAAATATATTTCAAGTATACCTAAATGGTAAATGGGGGCTTATAGATAAAACCCAAAAGGAAATTTTAAAGTGCCAATATGATATTATTAACCCCTACAATGAAAATATCTTTTTAGTAAGTAAAGATAATAAATGGGGGCTTTTCAACAAATCCTCTAATAAATTTACAGATACCATATATGATGAAATCACTCCTTCTTTTGGGGATACAGCTCCTATATCTGTAAGATTAGATAATCAATGGTTTTATATTAATGAAGATGGTAATAAACTAAAGTAACTTTTAAATCATAGTTATATGAAATATTTTATAATTACACTAATACTTTAAAGAATATATAAGTTTTAAAGGATGCATGATGGATATATTTATTATGCATCCTTTTCATATCTCTCTAAAGCTCTCATAAAGTTACCCTCTACTAATTCACTTAACTTTTCAATAATCTTATGAGAATCTTCCTTCATTCCACCATTCATCCACTGAATTACCAAACCTGTAAATGCTAAAGTATAAAAATTTGCAATAAACTTTTTATTGTCTTCTGTAGCTCTCATATTCTGAGAAACTTCATTAACTACTCCAATAATTAAATCATAAGTAACTGTGTAAAGATATGAATCTAGGTAATTCTTTCCTAAAGAATTTAAAGTATTCATGCAAAATCTTCTATTGCTTTCTATATAGTTGAAAATCTTTTGAAATCCGTCAGTCCAGGTGTTATAACTTCTGTATTGTGATATGCTTTCTACGGCTTCTGTTTCATAAATCCATTCCAGTAGATTGTATATATCTTGAAAATGATAGTAAAATGTTTGTCTATTTAATCCACAGTTATTAACTATCTCTTTAACAGATATCATATTTAAAGGTATAGAATTCATTAATTTCTTCAAAGATTTAGCTAATGCTTTTTTTGTTATTATTGAATTTGACATAGGTACTTATTTCCTCCCTATGGATTTTTTCATCTTTACATTTACTATACATTATATTATCCTTTTATTCCATTAATTTTCTATTACTCATATTTAAAATTTATAAATATTTACGCAACAATAAGAGCTATCTATAAATTAGTTAAACCTATTAGGTTAACCAATTTATAGATAGCTCTACACTTAAAATAGATTCAATTATATCTCTATTATATCGCCATTAGTTCCAATGGTTACTTCTTTATAAGGAACTATTACTTGTGCTTGAAGCATGGCATTTTTAACTGAAGCTACTATTCCTGAGCAGCATGGCACTTCCATTCTAACTACAGTTATACTCTTTATATTGTTCTTCTTAAGTATTTCAGTTAATTTATTCTTATAATGTTCATTGTCATCAAGTTTTGGACATCCTATTACTGTAACTTTATCCTTCATAAAGTCTCTATGGAAATTCCCATAAGCATAAGCTGTACAATCTGCTGCTACTAATAAGTTAGCATCCTTTAGATATGGCGCACTAGTATTTATTAAGTTCAATTGTACCGGCCATTGCATAAGCTCAGAGTTGTTTTCAGTAGTATTCTCTCTTTTTTTAGGCATAGTTTCCATAGTGATTATTGGTTTTCTTTCAATGGTTTTAGCCATTGTTCCAGGACATCCACATGGCAACTTTTCTTCCCCACCAATGTTTATATCTTTAATCTCTTTAGACTTATTATCTAATTCTAAAATTCTTGTCTTTACTGCATCATCATCATATTCATCCGCTTCTCTTTCTATAATCTCTATAGCTGCTGTAGGACAATTGGGTAAGCAATCTCCTAATCCATCACAATATATATCGCTAACAAGCTTTGCCTTTCCATTGACTAATTCTATAGCTTTTTCATGACAGGCCGTAACACATAATCCGCAGCCATTACACTTTTCCTCATGGATCTTAATTATTTTTCTCTTCATAACAAATCCTCCTAAACCTATTATTTAATCTAATTTATCATATTTCTCAAAATTATATTTTTTAGCACACTTATTTTTTGTTTATTTTCAACACCAAGTTTAAAATAAACTATATTTAATATAGCTTAATTATAACTAAATTTCTATAATAGGTCTGTAACTTTTGTTACACAACTAAATTTTTATTTATCTTACTAATTTTCTTGTTAAGGTACCTATTCCTACCCCCATCATAATTACTCCTACTATCATTTCAGTATTTGCAACTATATAAGAAGCTGGTATTGGCGTTTCATTATCAGACCCTAGCCCTGTAAATAATTCAACACTTATATTTATACATTGATTCATTTGACTTAGAAATTCATTGAAACTTTTTGGTAAACCTATACCCCACCAGTAACTAATTATTTGGCTTTGTGATGAATATCCCAAAGTCAAATACATAGTTGCAAAAATTAGTATTAAAACTAAAGAGGTTATTAATGGATATAATATTCGTTCTCCATACCCACAGGTAAACCAATAAATATAAGATATTGTTTTAGGTAATAGCTTTTTCAAGCTTTTTCTTTGCATATTCTTACAAAGATAATAATATTCTCCAAAGTTGTTCTTCAAATTATTTTCATTATATTTATCAGCAATGGTTTCATATACTTCATATATCCCTTCATATTCATCCTTAGTTTTTTTCTTTGGCTGAATTTTATCAAAAAAAGTTTTTGGATCCAGTTTGCTTTTTAACTTATCATTAAATTCTAAATCCTCAATGTAAGTTGATATTATTTTTCCTCCTGATAAATCCACATCAACTAAATTAATTCTTTTCATATAAGAATTTATAATTATAGCATTAGACATATCTGTAAGTTCAAAAGATGTATGTTTAAGTTCACATTCATCAAAAATTAAATATGTAATATTAGAACTTAAAAACTTACAATATAACTTACACCTTTCAAAGATGCAAGATAAATTATCCTCCTTATTTAAAGACGGTACATTATTAATTTCTTTCAAAATCATAGTGCAATTTTCGAAAATTACTCCTCCCCCCCCAAAGTCACACTCTATGAACCTACATGCAATAAATGTGCAATTTTTAAACTTTATATTATAAAATTTACACTCTATAAACTCAGTGCATACAATATTTTTATCAGTAATCTCTAAAAAATACCCCTCATTTTCAGTTGAAGAATTATTTATAGTTCTATCTTTAATGCTTCTAAAACTATACTCTTCATCTGGTTTGATACTAATTTTGTTCTTATTATTTTTTATTTCACTAAATAGTTTCTTATTATTTTCTATTCTTTTATATAGCTCTTCCTTTCCCTTAAACACTTCTTCTTTAAAGTTTATATAAGGCATAAAAGTCCTCTCCTTTAAATATCTACTATTTTTTATACTAATACTACTTAGTATGATACCTTTATATAAGAATTACTCCTACCTTTATTTTAATGTTTTTTTCTTTTCTGTAAGTTTAGATATTACCATAGTACAAACCGTGTTACCTGCAGAATTTAATAAGGTTGCGGGCGCATCAATTATAGTTGCAATAACTAACATTATTGCTAAAGCCTCTGGAGGAAATCCAAATATACTTAATATTAGCATCTCGCCAATGGAACCACCTACTGGTATAGCACCAACAACAGCTCCTACTAGTAAACCCACCATGAAAATAATAGTTAAAGTTCCCAAGCTATTAATGTCTCTTCCGAATATAGCAAATAAAAACATTATCTTATATATTCCACCTATCACTGAACCATCCTTATGGATATTTACACCTAAAGGCATAACTATATTAGCTAAGGAACTAGATACTCCCATATTTTTAGCTGCCTGAATATTTACTGGAATACAGGCTGCACTAGAACATGTAGCTAATGCTGTCACTGATGGTCCTGTGGAATTTCTCCAGAAAGCTTTTATCCCTTCTTTACCCCCTGCTATATAGGCATAGAGAGTAAAGAATATAATAAAATATACTATAGATACTATCAAATACAGTACAAATACCTTTGCATATCCACTTAATATTTGACTTCCTAATTGACCAACTACGTTGGCAAAATATGCTGCTAATCCTATTGGAGCATAATACATTATTATATTTATCACCTTATTTACTACTATAGCCCCACTATTTAAAAAATTAGAAAACACCTTTCCTTCTTCCTTTGCTAGCATAGTTCCAAAACCTATAAGCATAGAAAATATTAAAAGTGCCAATAGATTACTTCTAGATAACAACTGTGAAAAATCACCTACAGTAATACTAGAAACTATTTTTTCTAAAAATCCTACTTGCTCCTTAGGTACAACTTGAGCACTATTCATTAACTCTGTAAACATAGACGAATTTAGTCCCTGTGCAGGATTAAAAATTTTGAAGGTAGTTACCCCTATTACTCCTGATATAATAGCCGTACATGCAAATACTACTATTGTAATTCCAAGTATCTTTCCTAATTTTTTTGAGCTATCCATATTAGCAATAGCCGATGAAATACTAAAGAATACTAATGGTATCAGTATTGTAAATATTAAATTTAGAAATATTGTTCCCAGTGGTGCAAAAATACTTGCCCTTTCTCCCATAATCAACCCTATAACTCCACCTATAATAACTGAAATTATTAAAAATATCGAGGACTTATAATTTTTTAAAATCTCCATTTTTCCTCCTCCTAGTATAAAATAATATAATTAGTAATTTAATTTTCATATATGTTATAATCTTATTATATTCAACACTATGTACAATAAATATTGAATATACTGTTTAAAACATTGCAAAAACTGCTTTTTTAATAATATGATAAATGAAGTATATTTAGTTTTGGAGGTATCTTTATGGATAACACATATTCAAGTAACAAATCTGGATATCTTAATAAAGACTTTCAGCTTTTTCATATAAAGGACAAAAAAAATCAAGAATTCGAGTTTCATTATCATGACTTTAATAAAATAATAATCTTTTTATCTGGAAAAGTTACTTATTTAATTGAAGGGAAGGCTTATTATTTAAAGCCTTGGGATATTCTACTTGTAAACAATCATGATGTGCACAAGCCTATTATCGATTCTAATGAGACCTATGAACGTATAATTATTTGGGCTAATTCAGGTTTTATTGAAAATCATAATTATGAAGGTTGCGATTTATCAACTTGCTTTAAACTAGCAAAAGAGAAGAGTTTTAATTTAATAAGACTTGAAGATAAGTTTCAAAATAACCTTAAAAATATCATATCTTCCTTAGAAGGATCCTTTAACTCTCAAGATTTTGGAAGTAAACTTTTAGGCAACTCCCTCTTTATTCAACTAATTATATATCTTAACAGACTTTATCTTGATAAAACTTATATTACTACTAAGGATTCTTTAAAATACGATAAACAAATTGAAGAGATTTTAAAATATATAAACAATAACCTATCACAAGATCTATCCATTGAACTTATATGTAAGGAATTCTTTATAAGTAAATATTATTTAATGCATAAATTCAAAAATGAAACTGGGTATACTCTTCATAACTATATAATTCAGAAGAGATTATTTATGGCTCAAGAACTTATAAAATCTGGTGAGCCAGTAACTAAGGTTAGTTCCCTCTGTGGATTTAAGGATTACTCTAGTTTTCTACGTAGCTTTAAAAAGTTCTTTCACAAATCACCCCGAGAATATATAAATGCAATAAAATAAGCTGTCTCAAAATAAACTACTGCTGAGACAGCTTCTTAAAACACAATTTAACTATTTTATTTCATTTCCGTTGAAATCTTTAAATTCAGGCTTATTTTGAGGATCTCCTACATTGTTTTGATTCTCATGAAGCTTTTGTCTTCTTTTTCCCTTCTGAGCTGGATTGTTAGAACCTGATTTTCTCTTCATAATAAACACATCCTTTCCTTAAATAGTTTCTACTTTTTTTAAGGTTTTATGTGTTTAAATTAAGTGTTATCGCATCCAAGCCCCAGCTAAAGTTAATAAACCACCCCTTATTTTATATGCTTCTATAATATCCTTCGCCTTGTACTTAATTCTATTAGGTGCTATAAGCTGAACTCCCGGAATACATAAAGTTCCTTCTGCCATTCCACTATCCATAAAGGCTATTTCTAATTCTACCTCACCTTCTAATATGTTAGGTATTACTGATTTATTATTAATAGCTTTCTCTGCTACTGATTCTAACATTTTATGAACTCTTTTAGGTTGTATACATTCACCCACATATCTACTGTGAGCTTTTTTGACTTCCACAGTTTCTATATTCTTGTTAAACTCTTTAGCTTGACATGTTAATATATTATCTCCTGATGCCATAACAATAGGGACTTTAAAATATCCTGCCACTAAGGAGTTAAATTCAAATTCTCCCACTACTCTTCCATTTAACTTTATTTCCGATACCACTGAACCATTATAGCTATGAGCTAAGATTCCTGAAGTATTATGTCTTCCGTGATATCCTATTAGCATAACTGCATCAAAAGTATTATCTATGCCCTCCATCATGCCAAGGATTTTTTTATTTCCACTAATTAATACTACATCCTCATCTAATTCTTCAATAAGGATACTTGTCATAGGTCCATGAGAGTCATTTACTAATATTTCTTCTGCTCCTGCTTTTTTAGCTCCTCTTATAACTGCATTTACTTCTTCTGTCATAAACCTTCTTGCTCTTTCATAATTATATCCATTCCT